>JAHFBB010000016.1 GCA_023250255.1 Chloroflexota bacterium
GAGCTTCGAGGCGGCCATTCGCGATGGCCTCGCCCGGGCGCGCCGCACCTTGCGAGGGGTGAAGAGCGCCTGGATCAAGGAACAGCGGGTCACCGTGGCCGCCGATGGCGGTCTCGAGTTTCAGGTCAACGTATTGGTGACGTTCGTCCTCGACGAATAGCTCAGGGAGCTACTTCGCCTTCGCTAGACCGATCTTGCCCTTTGCCCGACTGAAGCGGGCCCGGTAGACCGGGTTGGACACCCGGGCATTGACTGTTGCTGCGTCGAGCGGCTTGCTGCTGCGCGGAGCCGAGTAGATGCCTCGTTCGGCGACAGCGGTCGCCAATTCGGCCGCGGTCTGCGGGCCGCGCTCGGTAATGACGGCAATCAGCTCTTCGTGGAGCGGCACGGCCGAACGCTTGGTTGCGGCTTTTCGCGTCGCAGTCTTCCTGGTCGCAGCCTTCGTGCCAGTCGCCTTCGCGGTTATGGCGACCGCCTTCGGGGGGCGTCCGCGCTTGCGGGCTGGGGCCGGGGCTTCCGTCTCGACCGGCGCGGTTTCGGCGCGTCCCTTCGGCGGGCGTCCGCGTCTGCGCGTCGGAGCCATGGCATCCGCCGCAATCTCAACTGCAACCGCGGTGAGCGCCGTCTCGGCGATGGCCTCTGCGGTCAGGGCGGTTCCGGTGAGGGCGTCCAGTCGACGAGCCAGGTCGTTCACCCGATCGCTCAGTGCGTCGAGCGCCGGCCGCAGGTCTGAGGGTGCCGGAGCGCCGGTGCGCTCGGCATCCAGGCGTTGTTCAACCCACAGTGTGACCAACTCCCCCGGGCGGACGCTCGCCTCCGCGGCCAGGGCCCGCAGGGTGTTCAGTCGGCGTGGATCAAGGCGGATGGACATTCCGCCGTCGTCGGGGCGCGGGGTGAAGCCACCGGGCCGCGGGCCGCGGTCGCGGGGCGGGCCGTACGGTCGATCCGGCCGGTCGGAACGGGGCCGATCCTGGCTCGGCCGGTCGTAGGCCGGTCGATCAAATGAGGGACGATCATAGGCGGGACGGTCGGGGCGGTGATCCCGCGGCGGACCGCTTTGGCCGGGGCGGCGTCCGCCCGGCCGGCGATTTTGTCGGTCGAATGTCATGTTTGTAACAGTACGCGATTTGCGAAATTCGCGCTTATCACGGTTCGCCCGACTATTGGCAGATCACCTCAACGGTCGCCGGGGGCTCGGTTAATTCAACAATGGTGTAGGTGAAATCAACCGCACCCAGCGGTTCAATCCGGGGCGAAATGGTCAGGGCCTGCTGCACGATCGCCCGATCCGAATCCCGGAGAGTGAGTTGGCAGCGACCACGACCCTGGTGGGAACCGGCATTCTCCACGTGGAGGGCGACGTCGAGCCCGCCAGCCGCTGTAACCTGAAACCCGGCGACTTGTGCGGCATACGGCCCGCCGCGACCGATGAGAAAGCTGCTCAGTACAGCGAGCAGCACAACCCCCAGCACGATTGCCACGAAAATCGTGCCGTGCACCTGGGTCGCCGAGGGCGTCACCATGCCCGCCTGGTTGCAGCTGGCGCACATCGACTCGTCCGGCCCGACTTCTCGCCCGCACTTGATGCAATGGCGTATTTCGCTCGCCATCGTCAACCGGCGACCGCGGGCAGCCGCTCGCCGGCGCGGATCGGCATGGAAAGCCAATTCTCCGACGGGGCCAGCGGGCAACTCCAGGCTGGGTCATAGGCGCAGGACGGGTGATACGCGTAGTTGAAATCCACGATCAGAGTCTGACCGGAACCGCCCAGGTCCGCACCCTTGACCGTATCCAGCAGGTAGCGACCGCCCCCATAGGTCTCGTTCCCGCTGGTTGCGTCGCGAAACGGGAGGAACAGACCGCCGCCGTAGCCCGCCAGGCGATAGAGCGACAGGCGGATGGGTCCATGCTCGAGGGGCATGGTCAGCCGGCCGATGCGCGTCGCCGCGGGCACGTTTCCGGAGGAGGCCGGCAAGGCCGCATGGACGGCGCCGGGGTCGGTCTCAAGGGGCACGCTGAAGCGGAGCGCTGGATCGTACGGCCAGTAGGCGAGACCGTCGAACGAGGTCCGTTGGTCGGGGGAGAGCGGGGACGATGGATGGCTCGCGAACAATCGGTCCTTGGCCTCCCGGAAGGTCGTGAGGATGGCCTCGCCATCCGCCGAGGCGGACCTGGCCTCGGCGTACAGGGAGAAGACCCGGCGCCGCCAATCGGCCAGGTCGAAGTCGTCGGACATGATCGCAAGCATAGAAGGGGCCGGCCTCAGCGGCCGGCCCCCGGGGTCGCGCATGATCCGGTTCCGGGCCGGATCCGGGCGGCTACATCATCCCGTTATCGGTCAGAAAGGCGTGAGCCACGTCGTCCACGGACTGGTGGTTCACGTCAATCTCGTACTGCAGGCGGGTCAGTTCGGCGGTCGTCAGCAGCGCGGAGATCGCGTTGATCACCTCCGCCATGTCTGCGCCACCGGCATCGGCCAGATCCTGGCTGAGCACCGGGATGATGTTCTGCGCCGGCGCAAGTCCACCGTCGTCCTCGAGTAGGACGAAGTTGAACTGCTCGATCGCGGCCTGGGTGGTGCACACCTCGGCCACGTCGACCCCGCCCAGATTGAGGGCGTTGGCCATCTCGGAACTGCAGGCTGAGAAGTTCTCGGTCTGCACCGCATCCAGGTCGATCCCATAGATCTCGAGCAGTCCGGGTCCACAGCTGGGGTTGGTCACGCACTCGGGCGGGACGCCCCAGATGAGCTGGTCGGCGACGGCGGCCGCATCGGTCATCGTTGCCAGATGGAACTGGTCTGCGGTCTCGGCCCGCACGGCAAAGCCGTCGGCATCTACCCCGGGTGCCAGGTCGAAGAATGTCAGGCCGTCGGCAGTCAGCAGCTCGCCCAGGGCCATCGAGGTGTCACCTTTACTCGAGGTGGCCTCGCCACCCAGGAACCGGGTCAGGCTGCCGAGATACTCGGGCATGAGGTTGATCTGACCGGCAGAGAGAGCCGGGTAACTCACGTCACGCGAGGCGAAGTCGAGTTGGCGGGTGACGGTGAAGCCGTGGGCCTCGAGGGCCTGGGCCCAGATCTCCGCAACCACCTGCGATTCGCTCCAATTGTTGGCGCCCATGGTCACGGCCGGCAGCGTCACGCTGCCCCCCGCGCTGGGACTGGAACTTGCGCTGCCGTCACCCGGCCCACAGGCGCTGAGCATCAGCGCCAGCAGGACCGCCCCGACGGCAGTCATGCGGGTTTTCCGCACTGGGTCCTCCTTTATCCGGAAATGCGATGTCTGGATCGACGAGCGTGCCCGGAACACGCCGGCGGCGAGTGTATCAGCCGCCCCCCGCACGGCCCTCGGGGGTCGCCAGGACACCGCCGGGCCCCGCTTGGCGTTGCAGGCCGGGGGACACAGCGCGTCGCTGGATGATGGCGAACAGTCCCTCGACGGCGAACGCCAGGAGCATGACCAGGACCGCCCCGGCGACCATCTTCGGATAGTCCTGCTGGGCGATGCCGTCAATGATGTAGCGGCCGAGGCCGCCGGTGGACAGGATTGCGCCGATGGTCGCGGTGGCCACCACCGTCACCGCCGCGGTTCGCATCCCGGCCAGTACCAGCGGCAGCGCCAACGGCCACTCCACCCGCCTGAGCAACTGGCGACCGCTCATGCCGCTGCCGGTTGCCGCATCCCGGAGCTCCGGGTCGACCTCGCGCAGGCCCACATACAGGTTGGTGAGGATGGGCGGGATAGCGAGGATCATGAGTGCCAGCAGGGTGGGTGGCACCCCAAGGCCCCAGCCCAGGGTAAGGGTGACCGGGAAGGCGAGCCCGAGAATCGCCACCGAGGGAATCGCCCGACCGATCGTCGACGCGCTGACTACCACGGCCGTGCCTCGGCCGGTGTGACCGATGAACAGTCCGAGGGGGATTGCTACCAGCATCGCCAGTCCCAGGCCGCCCACCGACAGCCCGATATGCTCGCCCAGTCGCAGCGGAATGCTGTCGTTGCCGGTCCAGTGCGCCGGGTCGGTGAACCAGGCGCCCAGTTCACCAAGGAACGCGATCACCCGTCCACCGCCCGTCGGCCGGCCCACGGGCTCAGGGCTCGCTGGAGAGCGAGCAGGCCGGCATCCGCGGCCAGGGCCAGGGTTGCCGCGAGGATGGTGCCGATGATGATCGGCGTGGCGAAGAAGGCGTGAATGCCCAAGTTGATGATCACGTCACCCAGCCCGCCCTGGCCGATGATGCCTGCCACCGCCACCAGGCCGATGGTGCTGACCGTTGCAAGCCGGATGCCGGCCATGATCACCGGCAAGGCCAGTGGCGCCTCGATCCGCCACAGCCGTTGGCCCGGGCCGTAGCCCAGGCCGGTCGCCACGTCCACCAGCTCCGGTGTCACACCGTCCAGCCCGGCGAGTGTGTTGCGGATCAGGATGAGCAGGGTGTAGCCAACCATCGCGATCAGGGTCGTGGTCAGCGACAGGCCGGTGATTGGGATGAGGAAGGCGAACAGGGCCAGGCTGGGGATGACGTACAGCGCCCCGGTGAAGCCGAGGACCGGCCCGACCAGGGGTCGCCATCGCCGAACTGTGATGGTCAGCGGGATGGCAATCGCCAAACCGATGAGCACCGACAGCACGGTGATCAGCGCGTGCTCGCCGGTCTTTTCCAGCAGCAGGTCGAGGTTTCGTCCGACCCAGGCCCAGTCGATGATCGGCTGGTCGGGCGTCACGCCGGGTCCACTCTCAGGGTCGCCGAGATCGCGTCCACGCTGATCGTGCCCAGTACGGCGTCGTGCGCATCGACCACCACGCCGCTCTGCACGTCGGCGGCCAGCAGGGCCGACAACGCGTCGCGCAACGTGGACTCCGGCTGGAGGAGGGCGGAGCCGGGCACGGCCTCGGTATCGCTCAATGGGCCGTCGGCGTTGAGCGCCTCCCGCGACAGCCAGCCCAGCGGGCGGCGCTGGCCATCGGTCAGCAGGACGAATGCGCCGTCGTCGGGTAGCCGCGCTCGGACGGCCGCGCGCTGCTCACCAACCCGGGCAAGCAGCGGCTGGTCCAGCGGAAGGTCGCCCACCCGCGACAGGGAAAGGCGCTTGAGTCCGCGATCCGCGCCCACGAACTGCTCTACGAACGGGCTGGCCGGGGCCGACAGGATGGCATTGGGCGTGTCGTACTGGGTGAGTGCGCCGCCGACGTCGAGGATCGCAATCCGGTCGGCCATCTTGATTGCCTCATCCACGTCATGGGTCACGAAGATGACGGTTGCGCCGAGTTCGTCCTGAATCCGCAGGAACTCGTTCTGCAGACGCTCGCGGCGGATGGGGTCCACCGCTCCGAACGGCTCGTCCATCAACAGCACCGATGGTCGGGCGGCGAGCGCCCGCGCCACCCCGACCCGTTGCCGTTCGCCGCCCGACAGGGCAGCCGGATATCGGTCGCGATAGGTCTCGGGGTCGAGGCCGACTAGCAGCAGCAGTTCGTCAACCCGCTCGGCAACGTCGGCCTTCGCCCACCGCAGGAGGTTCGGCACCACCGCCACGTTCTGGCCGATGGTCAGGTGCGGGAACAGCCCGACCTGCTGGATGACGTAGCCGATGCGCCGGCGGAGCTCAACGGCGGGCAAGCCGGCGACGTCCTGGTCGTCGATCAGAACCCGACCGCTCGTCGGCTCGACCAGTCGATTGACCATTCGCATGGTCGTCGTCTTGCCACATCCGGACGGTCCGACAAGGACGCAGATCTCACCGGCGGGAACCGTCAACGACAGGTCACGAACGGCCGGCGGCCCAGCGCCGTAGCGCTTTTCGACGTGCTCGAAGCTCACGGCAGACGCCGTTGGCGCGGCGGCGGAAATCACGGGCTGGATGATAGGTGGAAGATGCGGATCGGCCCCCTGCTGAAAACCTCTTCGAATCCCGCCGCCGCCGCGAAATCCACCGGCCGATCGCACGGGCTGGGTCCACCGCCGGTAATGACATAGGTGGCGCCGAAACTCTGCATGAGGTCGGCGGAACGGACTGGATCTCCGCCGCAATAGATCTCGTTCACCGCGGCTGCCCGCTGTGACGGGTCGTAGCCGAGGTTGCCGATGTACGGCGTGAAGGTCAGCAGTCGCAATCGACCGGCCGGGTCGGTGGGGGCGTGCAGCCAGCCGTCGGTCACGAATACCGAGCGCTCGGGTGTCTCGGCGGCGATCCAGTCGGCTGCGACCAGCTCGTCGTCGCCCAGGACTCCGTAGGCCGAGGTGGCGGTCCAGGCAGCGGCCAGCAGCGGAGACAGGAGGCTGATGGCCACCAGTCCAACGACCAGCGGTCGGGGCCAGCGGGCCAGCAGCCAGGCCGCAAGGATCGCGACTGCGATCCACATCAGCTGGAAATACTTGTTCATGTCGAAGCTGATGCCGCTCAACTGGACCAGGTTGGGCACCGCGAACAGGCCAATGAACCAGGTGGTCAGGAATGCCCGCCACGGCGGCCGCCCAACGATCAGCGTCAGGACTGCCAGCACGAACGGGATGCCCAGGTTCGTCAGGTAGAAGAAGAGAACGCCCAGCGGTCCATCGCTGAACGGCGCCATCTCCCAGCCGACGACCAGCTTCAGTGCGCCTGAGCCGAGGGCGTTGGTCAGGGCGGGCAGCACGAACGGAATGGCCAGCAGGTACGGCGCCGCCAGCAGGCCCACGGCTCGAGCCATCGCGGGCAGGCTACGACCGGAGGTCAGCAGCCAGGCGGCAAACAGCAGCGGGATGGCCGGGAAGTAGAAGAACTGGAACGGCGCCAGCAGCGCGCCCGCGAATCCGGCAGCAACCAGCAACGCCGGCCGGTCCGGCCCTGCGCCCCCCGACCCTCGACGGCGGGGAAACGCGCACACCAGCAACAGGAGGGCCGCCAGGGCCAACGGCAGGCCATAGGCGGTTGCCCGGTGGACCAGCAGGCCGGTTCCCAGGACCGATGGGATGAAGAAGAACGGCCACTCGGTCAACCACTGGTTGTCGTAGCCATGGGCGGCGATGAGGTCCAGCAGCGACCCCTGGCCGGCGGCGGCATCTCCAACGAGCCGAATCCAGCCCATTCCGCCCCCGAGGAGCGCGAGGACTCCGGTCAGCCAGGCCGCCCGGCGCGCAAGGTGGCCGTGGCCGAAGGCCTTCCGCGCCAGACCAACCACCAGCAGGGTCAGCGTTCCCCCCATGACCGCCGAACCGAGCACGAACGAGGGGACAACGAACTGATCCGCTGCCCGAGCGCCGATGGCGGCGTGAAAGTCAGCGAACCAGTGGTAGACCAGCGGCAGGCCCGCGTAATACGGGACGTCCGGCGGGAAGTTGCCGGCGTTCACCGACTGGGCAATGGCCAAGTGAACCGACAGGTCGCTCCAATTCGAACCGCCCGAGGCGACCCCGCCGGGAATCACTCGCCACAGGCTGACCCCCAGGACGACGGCGACCAGCACGGTCACCCCCAGCGCCAGCGCGAACACGGGCGACTCGCGCCGAAGGGCCCGCGTCGCTCCCGGCAGCCATCCGCGGAACGGATGGGCAGATCCGCGCAGCCAGGCGGCAACCGGCAGCAGGAGCGCCAACAGGCCGCTTGCCAGGAATACGGTTTCGCGCTGATAGCTCCCCAGTGCGGTCGACAGCCACCACACCAGGTGGCTGGATACGGCCACCGAACCGATGATTGCCAATCCCAGCCGCGCAGACCCGGGGAGCGGCGGTCGCAGCCAGCTGACGAGCACCGCGCCCGGTAGCAGGTAGAGAAGCGGCCAAACGGTGATCGCTGCCAGCGGCGGCACGAACCACGCTGCCAGCAGGCCGGTCCCGCAGACCAGTCCCGCCACGATCGCCGCGCGCATCCTCACGCCGGCGAGGATAGGTCAGGAGCCCCTGCTACGATGCCGGTCGTGGAGGACGAGCGCCCGATTGTCGATGCCGTGCGGGCCATCCTGGTGGCCATCGGTGAGGACCCCGCGCGCGAAGGCCTGGCCGATACCCCCGGTCGGGTGGAGCGACAGTGGGCCGAGTTGACCTCGGGCTACTCGGCGGACCCAGCGATTTCGCTGGGGACCACCTTCGAGGTGGACTACGACGAGATGGTCGTCGTCCGGGATATCGCCTTCTACTCCCTGTGTGAGCATCACCTGCTGCCTTTCCACGGCCGGGTGCAGGTCGGATATCTGCCTCGTGGCCGGGTGGTTGGGCTGTCGAAGATCCCACGCTTGGTCGAAGCCTTTGCTCACCGGCTCCAGGTCCAGGAACGGATGACCCAGCAGATTGCCGAGACGCTGATGACCCATCTCGATCCGAAGGGAGTGGCCGTGGTGGTCGAAGCTGCGCACCTGTGCACCATGATGCGCGGCGTGCGCCAACAGGAGGCCGTGATGATCACTTCAGCCATGCTGGGCACCTTCCGCAGTGACGCGCGCACGCGCAGCGAGTTCCTCACGTTGATCAGCTCCTCTCGATCCACAGCCAGCCTGCCATGACCGATAGCGGGCGCCGAACGCCCATTCGGGTGCTGTTGGCAAAGCCCGGCCTTGACGGCCATGACCGAGGCGCCAAGGTCCTGGCCCGCGGTCTGCGGGACGAGGGATTCGAGGTGATCTACACCGGCCTGCGCCAGACCCCGGAAATGGTCGCCTCGGCGGCCGCCCAGGAGGACGTGGACGTCATCGGTCTGTCCATCCTGTCGGGGGCGCATATGACTCTCGTACCGCGGATCGTCGAGCTTGTCCGCGAAGCAGGAATGAATGACGTGCTGATCTCCGTTGGCGGGATCATTCCCGACGCCGACGTCGCCCGCCTGAAGGCAGTGGGCGTCGCCGAGATCTTCGGCCCGGGAACGAGCATCGGCGAGGTGGCCCGCTACTTCCGGGAACACGCCCGCCCTGGTGACTGAGCCCGCCGCCCTGCTGACGGCGGCCATCGGCGGAGACCGCCGGGCGCTGTCCCGTCTGATCACCGTCCTGGAAAATACGGACGATCGCCTGCCCACCATCCTGGCCGACCTCCTCACGGCCGGTCGCGGGGCCCACCTGGTGGGGGTTACCGGCCCGCCGGGCGGCGGCAAGTCCACGCTGATCGAGACGCTCACGGCGGAGTGGCGATCGGCCGGGCGGGCAGTCGGCGTGCTCGCGGTTGATCCGAGCAGTCCACTGACCGGTGGCGCGATCCTGGGCGACCGGATTCGGATGATGTCGCACAGCGCCGATACCGATGTCTTCATCCGCTCGATGGCCTCGCGCGGCGTCCTTGGCGGTCTGGCTGCCACCACCTGGCTGGCGGCAGCCGCGCTGGATGCGGCTGGTTTCGATCCGATCGTGATCGAGACCGTCGGCGCCGGCCAGTCCGAGGTCGAGGTTGCCGCGCTGGCCGATACAACGGTCGTCGTCGAGGTCCCTGAGAGGGGGGACGAGGTCCAGGCCATCAAGGCCGGTCTGCTCGAGGTCGCAGACCTGGTCGTCGTGAACAAGGGCGACCGACCGGGTGCCGATCGGGCTGCGCGTCAACTGCGGGCATTGTTGTCACCCGCGGGGGGCCGCATTCGGCGCGCGGCACCACCGGTCCTGGTCACCTCGGCGCTCGAGCGAACCGGAATCACCGAACTCGTCGTGGCGGTGGACAGGCATCGGGCCGTTGCCGACCAGCCGGAACGGGTCCTCAAGCGCGCGGAGGGCCGGATCCTGCGGCTGGTGGCCGACGAGGCGCGCGCGCGGGCACGGGCGAACCCCGAATGGGCGACCGAGGCCCAGGCCGTCGCCGCCAGTGAGACCGATCCGTTGAGTGCTGCGCGACGACTGCTAGGCTTGCCGTCGTGAGCCTCGAGCGGATCTTCGTGGTGGGAGCCGGCCTCATGGGTCACGGCATTGCCCAGGTCAGCGCGGCCGCCGGCAAGCAGGTGACGCTATCCGACCGCACGGCCGATCTCGCGGAGCGGGGTCGTCAGCGCGTTTCGGGCAACCTCGCGCGGCTGGTCGAGAAGGGCAAGCTCGAGTCGGTCGCCGCCGACGACATCCTGGGCCGCATCGGCACGAC
>JAHFBB010000165.1 GCA_023250255.1 Chloroflexota bacterium
AGCGGAACGGTGCTTCCGGGCGAGGCGGCGTTGGCGTCAGCGGGCCTTGCCCCGCTGGTCCTGCAGGCCAAAGAGGGGTTGGCCCTGCTGAACGGCACGCAGTTGATGGCCGGCATTGGCGCGCTGGCCGCGGCCGACGGCCAGCGGCTGGTCGCGACCGCCGACCTGGTCGGGGCCATGTCGCTCGAAGCCCTGGAGGGGACCGATGCGGCCTTCGACGAGGCGCTCATTGCGGCCCGCCCGCACCCCGGTCAGATCCGCTCGGCGGCGCGGCTGCGCGCAGCACTCGCGGGGAGCGAGATCGGGGCGAACCATCGGTCCAGTCCACACAAGGTGCAGGACCCGTACTCACTGCGTTGCATGCCGCAGGTCCACGGGGCGGTCCTGGATGCGCTCGCCCACCTGGAGGGCGTGCTGGCAGTTGAGATGAATTCCGCAACCGACAATCCCCTCGTCTTCCCCGACGGCCAGGTCCGCTCCGGCGGTAATTTCCACGGCCAACCGGTGGCGCTGGCGCTCGATCACGCTCGGCTGGCACTGACCGTGCTGGCCGCCATGTCCGAACGGCGAACCGCGCGCATCCTGGACCCGCGGCTCTCCGGACTGCCCCCGTTCCTCGCGACCCAACCGGGCCTCGAGAGTGGCCTGATGATCACCCAGTACACCGCGGCCGCAATCGTCAACGAACTGCAGACCCTCGCCCATCCGACCTCGGCTGGCAGCATCCCGACCAGCGCCAACCAGGAGGATCACGTCTCCATGGGCGCTGGGGCGGCACACTTCCTGCGCCGGGCCGCCGACCAGGTGGAATGGGTGCTGGCGGTTGAGGCGGTGTGCGGCGCGGCCGGACTCGATGCCCGACTGCCACATCAACCTGGGGCTGGCGTCGCGGCGGCGTACGCCCGCCTCCGGGCCAACGTGCCGGCGCATGCCGGCGACCGCTCTCCCGCCCCGGACCTGGCGGCCGCCCGCGACCTCATCCATTCCGGCGCGCTGGCGGCAGAGGATTGACCGATGGCGGAGCTGCACTTCGCCCTGGTTGACGACCCCACCATTGACGCCATTCCGGCACCGGCGCGCGCCGGGGCCCGCTGCCAGACCTGCGACTACTGGGAGCGTCTCGAGGGTCGTCGGGAGGCAGACGACAGCCCGTGGGTCCGCGATGCCAAACGCTCTCGCCTGCTTGCCGGCGCCGCAGTATCGGGCTCGTATGGCATGCTCGCCTTCGAGGGAGATGCGCCCATCGGATTCGCCCAGTTCGGACCCTTGGCGGCGTACCCGCGCGCCCAGGTCATCCGCGATCGGTACCGCGGCCTGCCGGATTCGCCGGCACCGTGGGTCATCACCTGTCTCCAGGTCGTCGAGGCCGCTGCGGATCGGGTCGGAGCCGGCTCCGCCCTGCTGAGTGCGGTGTGCGCCGATCTCGAGCGGCGCGGCATCATCGCGGTGGAGGCGTACCCCGAGGCGGCCACGGATCCCTGGCAGCCGTCAGCCGGACCGGCATCGGTCTATATCGTGGCCGGGTTCTCTCTCGCGGCCGGGGATGAGCGGTATCCGGTCTATCGGCGCGAACTTGGTGACGCCGAGGGCGGGATCGAGTGGGGAGATCTGCTGGGGCGGGTCCAGCCGGTGGACGAGGACGAGGCATGGCCGTTGCCTCTGCCGAACGGGCCCAGCGAGGACGACCTCTTCCGACTCCCGCCCAAACCAAGCCGGCCGAACCCGTTCGGGGAGGACTGATGGAAGGGATCCTGGGCGCCTTTGGCTGGGCTGCGCTCGCGGCCTCGACGCTGGTACTGGGCGCCATTGCCGGCCTGGTGATGGAGGCGAAGCGGTCGTGGGTCGGCCTCATGCTGGCATTCGGCGCCGGAGCGCTGTTCAGTGCGGTGGCCTTCGAGCTGGCCCAGGAGGCATTCCACAACCAGGGGCCCACCGTCCTGGCCGCCGGTCTGGCGGCAGGTGCCCTGACCTATTTCGCCGGGAACACGGTCCTCCACCGCCGCGGTGGCGCCCGGCGGGGGAAGCGGGTCCGACCAGTTCACCAGGCCCGGGGCCTGTCGATCGTGCTCGGCGCAGTCCTCGACGGTGTACCGGAATCCATCGTCCTCGGCTCGATGCTCCTCGTGGGCGGTGCCGTCTCTCCGGCGTTCTTCGCGGCGGTCCTGCTGTCGAACGTGCCGGAGGGATTCTCGGCGGCGGCCGACCTCCGACGGGAGGGTCACCGGCCGATGTGGATCCTACGTCTATGGGTCGTGGTGGTCCTGGTGTCCGGCCTCGCTTCAGCGCTGGCCTTCGCCCTTCTCGACATCGAGAGTCCGGCGGTCGCCCTGGTCCAGGCCTTCGCTGCCGGCGGACTGCTGACCATGCTGGTGGACACCATGGTCCCCGAGGCGCACGAGGACGCCGGCGATTCGGCCGGCCTCGCGACCGTTCTCGGTTTTGCCCTCGCGTTCCTCATCTCCGCCCTCACGTGAAGAGGGCGGCGGCCACCGGCCTATCATCGGACCAATGACGAGCGCGACCCGACCGGTGTCCGGTCCCCGCCCAGTCCGAGCGCCGCGCGGGACGGAACTGACGTGCAAGGGATGGCAGCAGGAAGCAGCCCTGCGGATGCTGATGAACAACCTTGATCCGGAAGTGGCCGAGGACCCGGACAACCTGATCGTGTACGGCGGAACCGGGCGGGCGGCGCGCTCCTGGGAGGCGTTCGACGCCATCGTCGCCGAGCTGCGCCGACTGGAGGATGACGAAACTCTGCTCATCCAGAGCGGCAAGCCGGTCGGCGTATTTCGAACGACGCGAGACTCGCCACGGGTGCTGATCGCCAACGCGCTGATCGTCCCCCACTGGGCGACCTGGGAGACGTTCCGCGAACTCGAGCAGGCCGGACTGACGATGTATGGCCAGATGACCGCTGGCTCGTGGATCTACATCGGTACCCAGGGCATCGTTCAGGGCACCTACGAGACGTTCGCGGAGGCCGCTCGACAGCATTTCGACGGCTCGCTGCGCGGAACGGCCACCCTGACCGCGGGGCTCGGGGGGATGGGCGGCGCCCAGCCACTTGCGGTGACCATGAACGATGGCGCGTGCCTGGCCATCGAAGTCGACCCCGCCCGGGCGGAGCGGCGCCAGGCCATTGGCTACGTTGACGAACTGACCGATGATCTCGACGGGGCCATCCGCCGGGTGAACGACTGGCGTGACCGCGGCGAGGCACGCAGTGTGGCCCTTATCGGCAACGCGGCCGAGATCGAACCCGAACTCGCGCGGCGCGGCTGGCAACCCGACTTGGTCACCGATCAGACCAGCGCCCACGACCCACTCGGCGGGTACGTCCCGGGCGGCATGGGTCTGGCCGAGGCACGTGCCCTGCGGGCCACGGACCCGGAGGACTACGTCCGCCGTTCGAAGGCATCCATGGCAGACCACGTGCGGGCCATGCTCGCGTTCCAGCAGGCCGGCTCGATCACCTTCGACTACGGCAATAACATCCGGGCCTTCGCCGCCGAGCAGGGCGTGACCGATGCCTTCGCCTTCCCCGGGTTCGTGCCGGCGTTCATCCGGCCGCTGTTCTGCGAAGGCAAGGGCCCGTTCCGGGTCGCA
>JAHFBB010000166.1 GCA_023250255.1 Chloroflexota bacterium
CGCGAACTGAGCGCCATCGGCGGGACCGTCCGCGAGGTGCTCGACGATCTGTTCGCCGCTCAGCCGGGACTGGCGGCTCGGGTTGCCCCCGACGGGGAGCTCAGCTCGTTCATCAATGTCTACGTCAACGGTCGCGATGTGCGGTACACCGATGGCCTGTTGACCGAGATCGGGCCGTCCGACACGGTCATCCTGCTGCCCGCCATGGCCGGAGGAGCTGCCTAGCCGCATGGCGGCTCGATCGAGCGGGCTACCCGAGGACCTGTTGGGCCTCGAGGCGGCCATTGGTCACACCCCCCTGGTCGAACTCCGCAGCCTGGTGCCCGCCGGCGGAGCCCGGGTGGTTGCCAAACTTGAGTCTGCCAACCCCAGCGGCTCGGTCAAGGACCGGATTGCGCTCGAAATGCTGCGCGACGCTCGCATCTCCGGCGCCCTGGCGCCGGGTCAGACGATCCTCGAGCCGTCCAGCGGCAACACCGGCATCAGCCTGGCCATGCTGGGGGCTCGCCTGGGCCATCCGGTGCGAATCGTCATGCCTGACAACACCACCCCCGAGCGGAGCCAGCTATTACTCCTCCATGGTGCCGATATCATCTTCTCCCCCGGCGCCCAGGGCTCGAATGGAGCCATCCGGTTGGCACAGCAGCTTGCCGCCGCCGACCCCGAGATCTACATGCCCTTCCAGTACGGCAACGAGGCGAATCCCGGCGCCCACGAGCGAACCACCGGCCCGGAAATCTGGGAGCTGGTCCCCGAGGTGGACGTCTTCGTCGCCGGCCTGGGCACGGGTGGCACCCTGACGGGGGTCGGGCGAGCCCTGAAGGCCCGGCGGCCGGAGGTCCGCGTGGTGGCGGCCGAGCCGATGCCCGGCGAGCTGGTCAGTGGTCTGCGCTCCCTCGAGGAGGGATTCGTCCCGCCGGTCCTTGACCCGTCCGTGCTCGACGACCGCTACCTGGTCACGAACCGCGAGGCGGTCGAATTCGTCCGCCGGCTTGCCCGCGAGGAGGGCCTCTTTGCCGGGCTGTCATCGGGCGCGGCGGTGGCCGTTGCCGCTCGGGTGGCAGCCGAAATGCGGGGCGGCACGGTGGTCGTCCTCCTGGCCGACGGCGGCTGGAAATACCTCTCCGCGGGCCTATGGGATCGCGACCTCGACACCCTCGAGGACGAAATGGAGGGCCAGGTCCTGTGGTGAGTCGCGGCCTGACGCTTCCTGCGGTCGTCGCGGCCGAACTGCTGGCCCATGCCCGTGCCGGGATCCCCAATGAAGCCTGCGGCCTCCTCTCCGGGGACGCGGCCAGCGGCGTCGCCAGCCGCTATTACCCGGCACGCAACGCCGATGCCTCTCCCCTCGTATACACCGTCCACCCCGACGACCTGGTGCGCATCGTGCTGGCCATCGAGGACCTCGGCGAAGACCTGCTCGCGATCTTCCATTCCCACACCCATACCGCCGCGGTTCCCTCCCCGACCGACCGTCGCCAGGCGATGTACCCCGACGCGATCTACCTGCTGGCCACGCTGACCGATCCAACGGCCGGACCGATGGATGCGCTCCGCGCCTGGCGCATTGCCGACGGGGATGCGGTCGAAGTCGGCCTGGCAGTGCTCTAGGCCGACCCTTTCGCGAGTCCGATCTGGCGCGCACAATCAGCGACCTGATGGCCAACTGCGTCTCGTGCCGCGCCCCGCTGCCGCCCGAAGCACGGTTCTGCCCCGCCTGCGCCACGCCGGTCGGCGGCGACGCCGACCGCAGCGAACGGAAACTGGCCACGATCCTGTTCGCCGACCTCGTCGGCTCCACCGCGCTGGGGGCGTCGCAGGACCCCGAGCGGACGCGAGCCACCCTCGAGCGGTTCTATGACGCCATGGCCGAGGAGATCGACCACGCGGGCGGAACGGTGGAGAAGTTCGCCGGCGACGCCGTCATGAGCGCCTTCGGCGCGCCTGCTGCTCTGGAGGATCATGTTGAGCGGGCGCTCCATGCGGCCCTGGCCATGCATCGCCGCCTGCGGAGCCAGTTCGATGATCGTTTGGCGCTGCGCATCGGAATCGATAGCGGCGAGGTCGTGGTCGGGTCGCCGCGTGAGGGGAGCTCATTCGTGACCGGCGACGCGGTGAACGCGGCGGCCCGGCTTGAGCAGGCCGCCGGGCCGGGCGAGACGATGGTCGGGGAGCGGGCGGTGGCATCGGTGCGGGGCGCATTCGAATTCGACCAGCCCCAGGTCGTCGAAGCCAAGGGATTCCCCGATGGCCTGCCCGCCCGTCGGCTTCTCCGAGCCCTGTCGCTGATGCGCCCTCGAGGAGTCCAGAGCCTGAACCAGGCGTTCGTCGGCCGAGATGGCGAGATGGACGCTCTCGAATCCGCCTATGAGTCGGCGCAGGCGACCGGCTCTCCCAGGCTGGTGACGATCATCGGCGATGCCGGTGTCGGCAAGTCGCGGCTGGTGCGGGAATTCTGGGAACGCCTGGGCGCTCGCCAGCCCGAACCGCTGCGCAGGACCGGGCGCTGCCTGGCATACGGCCAGGGGACGACCTACTGGCCCCTGGCTGAGGTCCTCAAGGAGCACCTTGGGATCACCGACGACGAGAGTCCTTCGGCCGTTCTCGACCGGCTCGGGCCACGGGCGATGCTCGGCATGACCCTGGGCCTTGACGTGGCAGGGAGCCTGCACCCCCTCGTGGCCAGGGACCAGTTGCAGGATGCCTGGACCGGGTTCGTTGAGGACATCGCCGCCGAGCGCCCGGTGGTAATGCTCATCGAGGACATCCACTGGGCCGAAGACCTCCTGCTCGACCTCCTTGAACGAGTCCTCGGTGACGCCCGCGCCCCGTTGCTGCTGGTGGTCACCGCCCGCCCCGAAGTGCTGGAACGGCGACCCCGATGGGGAGCGGGGAACGGCTCCTTGGCCATCACCCTCGAGCCGCTCGCGGCGGACGAGTCCACCGAGATGCTGGCCGACCTCCTCGGCGTCACGCCCCCGGCCGAGTTGCGGGGCGTCATGGATCGGGCGGAGGGCAACCCGTTCTTCGTGGAGGAATTGCTGGGGACGCTCATCGACCGCAAGTTCCTGGTCCGCCAGAACGGCACGTGGCAGTTGGCGGAGTTGCCGGCCGACTTCCACGTCCCGGACACCGTCCAGGCCGTCGTTGCCGCCCGGATCGACCTCCTCGAAACGGCCGAGAAGCAGGCTCTTCAGGCTGCCGCTGTGATCGGCCGCATCTTCTGGGCCGAGCCGGTCTATGCCCTGGTCAGCGAAGCTCCTCCAGACCTGCGCGTCCTCGAGGACCGCGACTTCATCCGGCGTCGCCTCGGCTCGTCGATGGCCGGCCAGCGGGAGTACGCGATCAAGCACGCCCTGACCCGGGAGGTGGCGTACGACAGCATCCCGCGTTCGAGGCGGGCCGGCCTGCATGCCGGCTTTGCGCGCTGGGTAGAGGCAACCGCCGGCTCACCGGACGAGGTGGCGCCGATCCTCGCCCACCACTACGCCGAGGCGATACGACCAGAAGACCTCGACCTCGCGTGGCCAAGTCGAGATCGGGAAGCCGCCGAGATTCGGACCAAGGCGATCGGCTGGCTCCAGCGCGCGGCGCAGCT
>JAHFBB010000167.1 GCA_023250255.1 Chloroflexota bacterium
CACTCGCCCTCGCCCGACGCTGGCGCCGATGCTCGTGGGGGCGTTCTCGGCAGGGTTCGGGCGCACCCGTTGGCCGTGATTGCGCTGGCCATGGGTATCCGGCTCCGCGAACACGAGCTGCCCGTTCGGGCTGCCGGAATCGCCTATTACGGCGTGTTCTCGATCATCCCCGGACTGGTGCTGGCGCTGTTCATCTACAGCGTGGTCGTCGGTCCGGATGAAGCCGCCCGGATCATTGCCAGCGGCTTCGGGTCGGCAATGAACATTGATCCCGCAGACCTGGAGGCGCAGCTCAGCGCCAGCTTGAGCAGTGCCGGTGGCATCTCGCTGGTGAGCCTGCTGCTGTTGCTGTTCGGTACCCGCGGGCTGCTCAAGTCCCTGTATCGCGGCGTGAGCGTCTCATTCGGTGAACCCCTGCAGACGGCGAAGGACTACAACCTGCGCAGCCTGCTGATCCTGGGGATTGCCAGCGTGGCCATCCTGCTGGCAGCCGTCTGGGGGCCCATCACGGCACTCGTCCTGAATTTCCTGGGCGGGATGTTTGGCCCGATCGAGCCGATCCAGCGCGCAGTTGAACTGGTCTCGGGATTCGTGGCGCCGGCCCTCATGGTCGCCGCCCTGGCGGGGTTGTATGGGGTACTCCCTCGACCCAGCCCGTCCCGCCGGGATGCGGTCATCGGGGCCGCTGTGGCGACGGTTGGCTTCACCGGCCTCCGATTCGGTTACGGCATTTACCTGAGCCTCATCGGTGGTGGCGTGGCCGGGGCGTTCGGCGAATTCCTGGGCCTGTTGTTTTTCCTGGCGCTGACGGCCGACATCGTGCTGGTTGGGGCTGAGGTCGCCGCGCGGCACTTCCCGGTCTGGGCAGTGTCGGGGTCGTCCGAGGCTTCCTGACTGACGGACCTGTGACCGGTGTGGGGTCTGGTGCGGTCTGGTGTCGCACGGTGTAGTACATTCCTCCAGTAGCCGCGCTTGACGGCGTCGGCTACGATCGGCATCGCGTCTTTACCCACCAGGGGGCTGCTGGGAACCAATGACGAATGTTTCGGCGCGCGGCCATGGCGTGCGCGCATCGCGGTTTGCCGTTCTGGCAACGCTCATCACGGTCAGCATGGCGCTGTCCGTGGCGGTCCCTGCCCGCCCGCTCCGCGCCTCCGATCCGTTGGAGGACGCCAAGGCACAACAGCAGCAAATCACCGACGCGCTCGCCCAGCAGAAGGCCCAACTCGCCGAGCTGAAAGCACATTCTGCCGACCTCGCCGGCCGGCTGGCCGCCGCACAGTCCGAACTGGCTGCAGCTAACACCGAATACGAGCGGGTTGCCGGCCTCCTGCACCAGGTGCGGGACGACGTCGCCGCATCGCAGGCCCGGCTGGCGACGCTGCACGAACAGATTGCCGCCTTGGACGATCAACTGGTCCAGCTGGCCTACGACATCGAGGCCCAGAGCGCAGACCTGGCGGGACGCGAACTCCTTCTGCAGGACCATCTGCGAGCGGCCTACGAGGCCAGCCAGACCTCATTACTGGAGGTGATCCTGGCCTCCGATTCGTTCGAGTCGCTGACGACCCAGGTCAACTACCTGCTGACGGTCAGCGAACAGGACCGAGCACTGGCGGATGATATTCGCGAGGTCCGTGCGGCGCTCGAGGCGAATCGCGACACGCTCCGGGTTGGTCGGGCCGAACTGGCCGACGCTCGCGACACCGAACAGGAGCAGGCTGACGCGCTGGCTGACCAGGAGTCGCAACTGGAGGCGCTCGAGGCTCGGGCCGCGGCGCTGGCTGCTGCTGCCGAACAGCGGCGGGCTGACCAGGAGGCCGCGCTCAATGCCGCGCTCGAGGCGAAGGGTGATGTCGAGGCCGCCATCGCCGCCTCCGAGAAAGCCGCCAAGGCCGCCGAGGCGCTGGTCGCCAAGCTGCAGGCCGAAGCGGACGCACGGAACCAGGTCTCCGAACGCGGGTTCCGCTGGCCGGAGAACAACTTCCGGGTCACCCAGGAATGGGGCCCCACCAACTTCAGGCTCGAGGGGCCGTACACCTACGACGGCGTCTACTACCCGCACTTCCACGGCGGCATCGACATGGTCGCAGGCTGTGGAGCCAAGATCATGGCGGCCGGCAACGGAACCGTCGTCGCCTCAGGCCAGCCATTGTGGCCATGGGACTCCGGCTTCGGCGTGGTCATCGATCATGGTGGCGGAGTGATGACCTGGTACTGGCACCTGACAACCCGGGTCGTGGTCCGTGCCGGGCAGGCCGTCCAGGCGGGGCAGCAGATCGGCTCCGAAGGAAGCACAGGCATGTCAACCGGCTGCCATCTCCACTTCGCGGTCAACGACCACGGCATCTGGACGAATCCGCGCTGGTACATGCCCTAGCGCGCTACCGCCGACCAGACCGGTCCGTACAGATCGCGGACGAGATCGTCGAGCATCCGGTCGGTCGTGAATCGATCACGGGCAGTCTCCAGGGCTGCGCTCATGATGCGCGTCCATTCCCCTTGGCCATCGGTCGACGCGAAGAAGGCGGGAACGATCTCGGTCTCCAGGAGCCGATAGAGGTCCTCGGCATCGGCATCATCCGACCTGGCACTTCGGGGGCCAATCGCCCAGCCGTTCGTTCCGGTGTATCCCTCGTCCCACCAGCCGTCGAGGATGCTCAAACTGGGAACGCCGTTCAGCGCGGCCTTCATGCCGGAGGTGCCTGAGGCCTCCATTGGCCGGCGCGGGGTGTTCAGCCAGAGGTCGACGCCGGCGACCAGGGCGGCTGCCAGTTCCATGCCGTAATTCGGCAGCAGGATCAAGCGGCCGGCAAGGCGCGGTTCCCTGGCCGCCAGGGCGATGGTCGCCAGCATGGCCCCGCCCGCGGTATCGGCCGGGTGCGCCCGACCGGCGACCAGAATCTGTACCGGACGATCGGGATTGCCCAGCAGTGTCGCCAGCCGGTCGGGGTCATGGAGCATCAGTGAGGCGCGCTTGTAGCCGGCGAATCGGCGGGCAAAGCCGATGACCAGGGCATCGGGCCGGAGCTGACCGTGCAGGTCCGGATGATCGGCCAGTGTCCGCTTCTGCACCTGGTGAGCGGCCCACAGATCCGCTCCGTCCTTGACCCCTGCCATGGCCGGACCCTGCCAGGTCGGCCGGTGAACCCCGTTCGTGATCGCCACCAACGGGCCTCCACGTATCTCCGCCCAGGTCGCACTGGCGGTCTCCGCGTGCAGCCGGCTGACGCCGTTGGCCACTACGCAATGCCGCATGGCCAGGGCGGTGAGATCGAAATGATCGGCGCGATCGCTCGGCCCTTGACCTTCTCGGGCAAGCTCCTCGGGGGATAGACCGATGGCCGCGACCAGCTCGGCGGCCTCGGTGGTCACCAATCTCACCTCGAACGATTCATTACCCGCCGGCACCGGCGTGTGGACGGTGAAGACCGACCGGGCGCCGGCGTGATCAAGCGCGGCCGACGCGGAGGTGACGCCGGGTCGCGCGCGACGAGCGAGTTCGAGGAGCAGCAGGGCCGCATGTCCCTCGTTGAGGTGATACACGGCGGGGTCGAGGCC
>JAHFBB010000017.1 GCA_023250255.1 Chloroflexota bacterium
ATTTGAGCGAGGAACTGGCGGCGGCTGGGTTCCGGGTTATTCCCCACGTGGCCGCGCACTACCTTCGTGATGAGGGCCACCTGGCGGAGGTGCTCGAACGGGTGGCAGCAGCGGGTATCACCGCCGCCTTCGTCGCGGGCGGGGACGTGGATCAGGCGGGTCCCTATGCCGATGCTCTATCCGTGCTCGAGGCCATGGCCGAGCAGCCGAATCGGCCACCCGATGTCGGAATTGCCGCCCACCCACAGGGTCATCCGGACATTCCGGCCGACGCCCTGGCATCGGCCCTGACGGCCAAGGCTCCCCACGCGACCTGGGCCACGACCCAACTGTGTTTCAACGTCACTGCGCTGGCCGCCTGGATCCGCGCCCGACGCGCCGAGGGACTCACCCTGCCCCTATGGATCGGCGTCCCGGGGGTCGTCGACGCCGCTCGACTTCTCCGGGTTGCCCTGCGCATCGGCGTGACCGATGCCGCCGGATACGTGGACCCCGATGCCGGGACATATCGACCCGATGCCCTGTTGGCAGAACTGGCACCACTCCTGGCGGATCCGTCCCTGGGCATTCAGGGCCTGCACCTCTACTCGTTCAACGAGGTCGCCGCTACCGAATCATGGCGCGCCCACTTTCTCGAGAACCTGCGCGCCTAGGGGGCGAGGGCGACTGGGCGGGATTCCCCCGGACAGTCGCCCGCCAGAGCGTCGAGCGTGGTCCACTCGGCCTGGTCGATCGCCAGCGACCAGCGGACCTTGACCGCGATCCAGTCGGCGACGTAGTCGCACTGCTCCTCGACGCGTGGCGGCAGCCAGTCGGTCGGGTCCTGGTCAGACTTCTCTCGGTTGGAATGTGCGGAGACCGCGATCAACGACCACGGCACCTCGAGGTCGTTCGCGAATCGCTCCCGGCGCTCGGGTGTCCAAGCCGACGCCCCGCTGTCCCAGGACTCCGCCAGGGCGACCATGTGGTCAATATCCATTCCGCTTGGATCGATGAACGTCAGGCCGTCGTACACGCTGAACCATGATCCCCCGACCAGATCGCAGCCGGTGTGGACCGATGGTGGGGTGACCGCTTCCTCGATGAGCACCTCGCGACGCGTGTTGCAGCCGTCCCCGTCGGCATCGATCCAATGGACGAACAACTCCCGGTCGTATCCGGTTCGGTCCTCCGGCGCGATGCGCAACAGGGCCAGGAGTCCCTGCAGGTCGGTCGGCGCGGTCGTCGGGCTCGGCGCGGCGGTGACCGATGGCGCAGCCGGACTTGCGTCGGTGAACAGCGTCGCTGACGGTCTCGGGGAGTCGGTCGGCTCACTGGGGACCGTGGGTTGCAGGCTTGGTGACGGGACCGAGGCCACCGGATGCGGAGCGCTGACCCACGCGAGCGTCACCACAACGACAGCGACAATGAGCGAGCCGATGACGAGTTGACTGGAGGGCGAAAGCCGCACTAGCTGTTAGGTGATGCCCGGTACGCGCTCGACGGTCAGGGCCCAACTGCAATCGGTCGTAATCACCACGAACAGGTCACCGCGGAGTTCGGGATGGGCGGCGAAAAAGTCCTCATACAGGGAACCCGGCGTTGGTTGCGCCCCAACGGTGGTTCGGATGGCGGGAACCGGCGTTCCCGAGCCGGGTCGGAGGTCCACTGCAAGCGAGCAGCCGGTGGTCTGGGCCGTTGGTGCCGCTACCCAACGGAGGGAGTAGTGCTCGTCCTCGACGCGGACGGGACCGTATTCGGCATCACCGGTATGCGACCAGCCGGCAATGAACAGATCGCTCAGCGGCGGCGTGTCAGTCTCGACGAGATACGGTTCGGGCGTGACGCCGGCCGCCACCCAGCCTTCGGGGATCTGCGGCTCTGCCGCGGCCGGATCGGCAACCAGGTACCAGCCGTAGCCCTCCGCGGCAATCGGACCCAGGACAATCACCACTTCGGTCCCGAGTGAGAGCGGGATCAGGATGCGGCTGCTGGTACTCGGCAACGAGCGGACGCGCAGGCTGTCCGCATTGGCCGCCACCACCTGTCCCGGGGCATAGACCGGGACCGATCCGGGTTCCGGAGTTGGGCTGGGCGTCGGCACGACGGTTGGGGAGGGACTCGGGGTCGCAGGTTCGCTGGCGCTGGGCTCGACCGATGGCGAGGGCGACTCGCCCGACAGGAGGCCGCAGCCACTCACGGCAACGCTTGTCGCAACCAGCATCGCGGCGAGCGCTCCTCGGTTCACCACGACAGCCTAGCCCACCGGCCTCGACGTCGACGCACCGAAGCCCTTCCGCCGGAAGGTGTCCGGCGCTACCATCGCGCCACCGAATCGGTCAGCCCCCGGTCCCGCAATGAGGAATCGCCCGTGAACGTCGAAGAAGCCCTGGCAGCGACGCCGCTGCTGGCGAGTGTCGATAAGAAGACGATCAAGCGCCTGGCCGATCAAGGCAAGCACCGCCATTACGACACAGGCGAAACCATCGTCAAGGAAGGGTCCCCGGCGTCGGCGTTCTACATCATCCTGAGCGGGAAGGTCCACTTCGAGCGCTCCGATACCGATACCCGCCTGGGTTCGGCGGGTCCGGGCGACTTCTTCGGCGAACTGGCGCTCATCGAGGAGCATCCGCGCAGTGCCACCATCGTGGCCGACGAACCGACCGACTGCCTGCTGTTCGTCGCCTGGGAATTCACGGCTCTGCTCAAGGAGCATCCCCAGATGGCCATGGTCCTGCTGATGGCCATGATCCGGATCCTCCATCGACGGGAACACGCCAAGTAGCTCATCCGACCTCGGTCAGGTCACGCGGGCGGCCAGAACGGCTTTCAGGGCACCGGCCAGGGCTTCCATCTGCTCCATGTCATCGTGGAGTGCGGCGCTGATCCTGATCAAGCGGCGCCAGGGACCGTCCGTCGGGCGCTGCGGCCAGGGGGTGATCATGGTCTCCATCCCGTACTCGCGGAGCAGAGCACCCTGGATTGGGTCGGCCGACAGGTCCACTCCCTGGACCACGAACGGCCCCGATTCGCCTGGCAGCGGGAGCGATGCCATGGTGCCGATCATCTCGTCCGGCGCCGGGGCGGCAATTCCGAGCGCATCGGTCAGCAGATCCCGCCCAGCCAGGGTCAATCCGTGGTTGCGGGCACGGATGGCGGGCCAACCACCGACCACCAGGCTCTCCAGGTAGTTGATCGCATCTGCCGACGCCAGGTAGGGCGTGGGGTCTCCAGTGCCCATCCAGTCGAACTCGTTCCGGAACGGCGTACGGTCGATACGCGGACTGTTCGCCCCGTGGCTGATGACCAGCGGGCGAATCCGGTGGCGGTGATCCTCGCGTACGAACAGGAAGCCGGAACCTTTTGGCGCGCAGACCCATTTATGGAGATTGGCCGTGTAGTAATCCGCGTCCAGGAGCCCAATGTCCAGGTCGAGCATGCCCGGGGCGTGGGCGCCATCCACGAGCACTTCCACGCCGCGCTCGTGAAGCAGACCGATGAGCTGACCAACCGGGTAGACCAGGCCGGTCGCGCTGGTGACGTGGTCCAGCACGGCCAGCCGGGTGCGCGGGCTGACCGCGGCCATGACAGCCTCGACCACCTCGTTCGGGCTCGCGATCGGAAAGGGGACTTCGACCGTGATGACCGTTGCGCCGGCCGGCTGAGCCACGAAATCCAGGACGTTGCGGACCGCGTTGTAGGCGTGATCGGTCGTGATCAGCTCGTCCTCGGTATCGAAATGGAGCGACCGGAGGACGGTGTTCACGCCGGTGGTCGCATTCGGCACGAATGCCAGACCCTCTGGATCAGCCCCGACAAATGCGCCCAGCCGATCACGGGCGGCGTCCATGGCCGGCTCGAGCTCAACGCTGAAGAAGCGGACCGGTTCGGCCTCCAATCGGTCCCGCCACGCCTGCTGGGCGTCCAGAACAGCCCTCGGTGTGGCTCCGAACGACCCGTGGTTCAGGAACATCACCGCCGGGTCGAGGTCCCAGAACTGGCGGAACTCGGACGGCATGCGGCTATCGTAGCCCCATGGTTCCTGACTACCCCGACCGCCCGGAGGCGGTGATCCTAGACCTGGACGGGACCCTGGTGGACACCGTCTCCACCCGGATCGAGGCCTGGCTGGCGACCTTCGCCGAGTACGGGATTCCCGCCGATCGCGACTTCGTATCCAGCCTGATCGGAGCCGACGGGAAGTTCGTTGCAGACCAGGTGGCAACGGCGGCCGGCCGCCAACTGACCGATGGCGAGGACGTGCGGATTGACCGGCGGAGCGGAGCTCGCTACAGCGCCCTGAATACCAACCCACAGCCACTGCCCGGGGCTCGCGAGTTCCTGAACGAGCTGGATTCAGCCGGGCTGCCGTGGGCCATTGCGACCTCCAGCCTTGCGGCCCAGACGACCACCTCGGTCGGTGCCCTGGGCATCGATCGCCCGCCGGTCATCGTGGATGGGACGAGGGTGCGCCGCGCCAAGCCCGCCCCGGACCTGCTGCTGGCCGCGGCGACCGATCTTGGCCGAGAACCCGGGGCCTGCTGGTACATCGGCGACGCCACCTGGGACATGCTGGCCGCCAGCCGTGCAGGAATGGTGGCGATCGGGGTGACGACCGGTGCGGCATCGGCTGATGATCTGTTCGGCGCGGGAGCCACCATGGTCGTCGCAACCCTGGACGAGGTTCGGGGCTGGCTGTGAGCGACGCCCTCGGGTCGTATCGGTCCAAGCGCAACTTCGGCAAGACTCCCGAACCGGCGGGGGAGATTCCGGCGGGCGCCGGCAATCGGTTCGTTGTCCAGCGCCACCGGGCCAGCCGGCTGCACTACGACCTCCGACTGGAGGTGAATGGCGTCCTCGCCAGTTGGGCCATCCCCCGCGGACCGTCGCTGGATCCGGAGGATAAGCGGCTGGCGATGCGCACCGAGGACCACCCAATCGAGTACCTCACCTTCGAGAGCACCATTCCGTCGGGTCAGTACGGCGCGGGCGACATGATTGTCTGGGACTGGGGAACCTACGAACCCGAAGAGACCGATGATCCCGCCGCTGCGCTGGCCGCCGGGGAACTAAAGATCAACTTGGCCGGGGACAAACTGCACGGCCGATGGACCCTGGTCCGCACCCCGGGCCGCGCCGAGGGTGATCCCTGGCTCCTCCTCCGGAAACGCGACGAGCGCGCCGTTCCCGGGTACGACGCCGAGTCATTTCCCACGAGCGTTCAGACCGGGCGTACGAATGACGAACTGGCCGATGGGATTGCGCCCCATTTCTTCGCCCCACCCCCCGAACCCCTGCCGGCCCTGGACCTGGCAGCCCTGCCGGACGCGAGTCCTGCCTTCGTGCCCTTCATGCTGGCCACCGCAGCCGAGGCGCCGCCGCTGGGCGAAGGCTGGCAGCACGAGGTCAAATGGGACGGCTACCGGGTGCAGGCGGTGGTGAGCGGCGGCAAGGTCAGCCTGTTCACCCGCAACAAGGCCGATGCCGCGCGCTACTTCCCCGAGCTCGCCGGCCCGCCGGCCTGGATTGCCGCAGACAGTGCGGTGGTGGATGGCGAGGTCGTCGCGCTCGACGCGGATGGACGTCCGGACTTCGGCCTGCTGCAGGCTCGCACCGGTCTGGCAGGGTTGCCCGGGCGTTCTCGCCGGCGCCCGGCTGGAGAACCGACCACGGAGGGCACGCCGGCACCGGTCGTCTACCAGGTGTTTGACCTGCTTCAGCTCAACGGGCGATCCCTCCTCGGCCTGCCGCTGGCTTCCCGGCGCCGCGTGCTGCGTCGGGTACTCCGTCCGGGTAGCCAGGTCATGTTGAGTACGGGTATGACCGGTGACGGGGGAGCGTTTCTGGAGGCGGCGCGCGCCCAGGGCCTCGAGGGGATCGTTTCCAAGCGGCTCATCGGCCCCTATTTGCCCGGAGAACGATCCGCCGATTGGATGAAGGTGAAGTTCCGGCAGGAGCAGGAGGTGGTGGTCATCGGCTGGGTGCCGAGACAGGGGAGTGAGCGGGACATCGGCTCACTGGTCGTGGCGGTGAACGAGCCGGGCGGTTTGGTTCATGTTGGGCAGGTGGGCAGCGGCCTCGACGGACGGTCGATCGCCGCGCTCCATGCCGTCCTGGATCCGCTCGCGCGGGCCGAACCGGTCACGGCGGTTGAGGTTGACCTACCCAGTGCCCACTGGGTAGAACCACGCGCGGTGATTCGCGTCGAATTCGGGGAGTGGACCCCGGACGGTCTGCTCCGCCATCCGGTCTACCGCGGCCTGGAACCCGGTCGGGACCCTAGTCAGGTTCGCCGGGAAACCGCAGCACCGGCGTCGTCGACCGCACTCGTGGCGGCCTCCGAATCCGAGTTCGCCGCCCTGGCAGCGCTTCCCGGCGAGGGGAACTGGTCCGTGGGCGGCCACGCTGTCCGGGTCACCAACCTGGAGAAGGCCCTGTTCCCCGGACTGGACGGTGAACCGGATATCACCAAACGCGAATTACTCGGCTATTACGCCTGGGTCGCGCCGATGTTGGTGCCGCTCATCTCCGATCACGCGCTGAATCTCCAACGATTCCCCAATGGGGCGGCGAAGGCAGGATTCTGGCAAAAGGACATCCCTGGCCATGCCCCAAGCTGGATCCGACGCTGGACGTTTGTCAGTTCCGAGGGTCCGAAGGACTACGTGGTCGTTGATCGGGTGGCAACGCTCGCCTGGTTGGGCCAGGAGGCGGCGATCGAACTGCATCCGTGGACGTCGCCGATACACGCTCCCGACCGCCCACGGTACGCATTGGTCGACATCGACCCCGGATCGGAGAGCAGCTGGGAGGACGTGCTCGTCCTCGCCCGGCTGTTCCGTACCGCGCTCGAACACCTGCGCCTGCGCGGCTTCCCGAAGGTCACCGGCAAGCGCGGCATCCAGATCTGGATACCGGTGGACGGGTCGCACACCTTCGAGGAGACCCGCGACTGGGTGGAGCGGTTATCGCGGGCCATTGGTCAGCTGGTGCCGGACCTGGTCTCATGGGAGTGGGCCAAGAGCGCCCGCGGTGGACGAGCCCGCCTCGACTTCACCCAGAACGCCCCAATTCGCACCCTGGTGGCCGCCTACAGCCCTCGACCCGCCGCCGGTGCGCCGGTGTCAGCACCCATCGCCTGGGACGAACTCGACGATCCAGGGCTCCGTCCCGACCGCTGGACCATCCGCACCCTGCCGGCGCGGGTGGCCGAAGTGGGGGACCTGTATGAGCCGATGCGCGGCCTGCGTCAGCGCCTGCCAGCCCTTTGACCACCCTGTCGACATGAACGAAGGCGCCCGTCAGGGCGCCTTCGTTGGGCTACCGCGGCCAACCGCCTCCGGTCGAGGCGCGGCAGGCCGGTGAGGTCATCACGCTCATCGGTTTTCTCCATCTGCGGCGGTACACCCGAGTCGGGCGGAAACCGCGGACTTCGACCTTCGGGCCGCGCACCGAATGGGGCAATGACCCACTGGTACCCCGGGCGCCGGGTCGGGGGGTACTTTGGTGTCACATCTCAGGTCAAGTGGGGCTTGCCATCGGGAGTACACTCCCGGGAATGCCCCGCGTGCGGACTGCAACCCGCGATCCTGACGTTGACGCCGAATTGGCTCAGCGGATCGGCGATCGCATCCGCGACACCCGCCGTCGGGCGGGAATGACCCAGCAACAGCTCGCCGGCGAGCGATACACCAAGGCCTATATCAGCGCCCTCGAAAATGGCGTCACTCGGCCGTCCATGGTCGCCCTGACCTACATCGCGGATCGCCTGAGCGTTCCGCCCAGTTCGTTCCTGGGCGAAAGCCACCCGGTCTGGAGCCGGCTGGAAGTGGACATGCGGCTCGCCTCGGGGGAGTGGGCGTCCGCGGTGGATGGGTACGAGGCGTTGCTCGAGGGAACCCTGGACGTTGCCACCCGGGCGGAGATCCTGCGTGGCCTGGCCGAGGCTTCGGCACGGCTCGACCGGGGACGCGCCGCGGTCGCCGCTGCGGCAGAGTCGGTTCGGCTGTTCACCTCGCTCGACCGGCGGGCAGACATCGCCCTGGCGCGGTATTGGCTGGCATACGGGATGTACCTGGCCGATAACGAAACCGAGGCGCGCGCCATGCTCGCCTCCCTGCTCGAGCAGGTGCGCGGCGGGCTCAGGGTCGAGGCTGATTTCGAAATGCGCCTGCTGACTGCCATGGCGGCCATTGAATCGCGTCTGGGTGAGTCAGGGCGAGCGCTTGCCTACCTCGAGGAGGCTCGCGGCCTGTCGGATGACCTGGACGACCGTCGGCGCGCGAACTACCTGTTCAACCTGGCCATCTCCTATCGCGAGACCGGCGACGTCGAGGCCGCCATCCGCGCCGGCCAGCAGGGGCTGGCGCTGTACCGGGCGTCCGGCGCGACCTTTGAATCAGCCACCATCGAAAACGATCTTGCCATGGCCTACCTGGCCACCGGCAACCTCGAGCGCGCCGCTGAACTGGCCGGGGAGGCTCACGCCGAATTCGAGCGGGCCGGAGACGACCGGTTCCTGGCGGCGGTCCTCGAGACCGAGGCGCAGGTTGCCCTGGCCGGCGCCGACATTGACCGCGCGCTGTCGCTGGCGGCCCGCTCTCGCCATCTCGCCCGATCTTCCGGGAACCGGGTAGTGGAGGTGGCCGCATTGGTGACGACCGCCCGCGCCGAGCGCCAGCGCGGGAACCACGAAGCCGCAACCGGAGCGTACCGCCAGGCCACCGAGATGACCCGCGAAGGGGCGGCGCCGGGGCGCCTCCGCCAGATCCTTGGTGAATGGGCCGAGCTCCGTGCGGATGAAGGCGACTTCCAGGGTGCGTACGAACTGACCGCGGAGGCTGCCCGGGTCAAATAAGTGTTGACAGGTGCGGTTAGGAGGGGTTAGGGTGAGAGAGAACCGGGCCCCTTGGGCACCCGTCCTGGACGGATCGGCCCGGAGCGCACGGGGGGAGAGGGATCGGGGATCGGGCACAGTCTCCGGTCCCTCATCGCGTCCGCCGGCAGTTATTCGGGTTGGATCGGCTCGACCAGGACGAATCGTCCCTGGGCATAGACCTCGCCGAACGGGTCGAGGTAGATCCGCATCACGTAGCGCCCTTCTCCCCACGCCGCGATAAGCGGCGTTGCGTCGGCCGCGAATCCGAAGCTGGTCGTGCCGGGGCGGAGGGCCTGGGCGACGGGTGCCTGGACCTCGGTCTCGCCGCTCGATTCGATGCGCGCCACGGCCACGTAGACATTGGGCACGCCCGGCGGCGTCGCAGGATCTACAGAGTAGGCGAACGTATCGCCCGGACTGAATGAGTCAGTCGGGCTGGCGATCAGGTGGGTGGTCGAATTCAACACCGTTCCAAAGGAAATGGGCAGCGGGCCACCTGCTTGATGCGGGGTCGGGCTGCTGGTCCCGTCCTCCGATCCAACTCCGCCGACGACGAAGGCGAATACGGCGACCGCGCCAACGACGCCAATCCAGCTCAGGACGGTGGTCCAGCGAAAGCGACTCCAGCGCTCGGGACGGCGACCACGCCCGGTGGCCCCACGGCCGGCCGCTCGGCGTCCGGCTACAGGTACGGGGGGTTGTCGTCCACGGTCGCGAAAGATGGTCACTGGCGCCCGGAAACTGTAGCGCCGCATTGCCGGGTAGGATTGGACGGTGACCAACGCTGCTCGTGACGAGGCCGCGCACGCCGGGTTCGACCCCGAGCTGCGGATCGACTGGATCGAGGCCGCTCAACTCGGTGACGGCCTGCCGGGGCGCCTGGGATTGACGATCCTGCCC
>JAHFBB010000168.1 GCA_023250255.1 Chloroflexota bacterium
GATGAGTTTGAGGGTCGTGGTCGCCAGGTGATCGAGGTGACCGGGACGCGACGCTCCGTCCAGTCGGTCGGTCAGTCCGGCCAGCGCAACCCGCGCCAGGCTCCCGGACGGAAAGATCGTGTCCGCGTCGGGCAGGAAGGCGAGGTCCACGTTCTCGCGTTCAAGCAGCGCCAGGTCGCGCGCCTCGTCACGGACGAACGGGGCGCCCGTGGTGTCGCTGCGGTCGTCACCGATACCGCTGACCACGACGCATCCGTTCTCCGAACGGGCCCTCTGGGCGAGGGACAACTGGCCCTCGTGAATGAGCCCGCTGGTTGGGACGAATCCAACCGATCGGCTGGCGCGCCGGTGCTCGAGGATGGCCGCCCGGAGGCCGGAGATGGTGCGGGCGACCTCCATGTCCGGCAGGCTACCGGCGCGGCGCGCGGGTCGCGGCCTTGCGGCCGCGGGTGGGAGCCGGATCATCACGCCGGTAGCGATCGGCGATGAGGTCCCAGAGCCGTTCGGCAATCTGGCGCTTGGGCAGCATCGGCCAATCGGTCAGCGCTCCCTCGACGCCGAAGACGGTGACCGTGTTGTCGTCTGAGCCGATGGCGTCAAAGGGGCCGCCAACCTGGTTGGCCACGATCAGGTCGAGGCCCTTGTCGCGCAGCTTGCCGGTGGCGTTGGCCTCGAGGTCATCGCTCTCGGCGGCGAACCCGACCAGGAAGGGCCGAATGTCGGCGGGCATCTCGCCGACCTCGGCGATGATGTCCGGGTTGGGCACCAGTCGCAGGTCGAGGCCGGATGCATCGCGCTTGATCTTTCGTCCGCTCGGCCGGGCCGGGGCGAAATCGGCGACTGCGGCAGCCATGATCAGAATGTCGTGTGCCGGAGCAGCGCGGATCACCGATTCACGCATGGCGGCGGCGGTGGTGGCCTCGGTCAGGGTGACGCCACGGGGCGGCGTGACCGACATCGTTCCGCCGATCAGGGTGACAGCGGCGCCACGATCGCGAGCGGCTTCGGCCATGGCCACGCCCATCTTGCCGCTGCTCCGATTGCCGATGAAGCGCACCGGGTCAATGGGTTCCCGGGTCCCTCCGGCGGTGATCACCACGCGCAGGCCCTCGAGATCGCCGGATCGGGCGAAGAGGCGCTCGACAGCCGCCACGATGGTCGCCGGCTCGGCCAGCCGACCAATCCCGGTGAGCCCCGACGCGAGCGACCCGACCTCCGGCTCCAGGACGAGGTAGCCGAAGCCGCGCAGCGTTTCGACGTTGCGCTGGGTGGCCGGATGGGTCCACATCCCCGCGTCCATGGCCGGGGCAATGACCACTCGCGCCCGGCTCGCGCAGACGATGGCTGAGACGGCGTCATCCACCAGTCCTGCGGCCAGCTCGGCAAGGAGGTTGGCAGTCGCCGGTGCCACGACGATCGCGTCGGCGGCCTCGGCCAGTTCGACATGGGCAATCTGCGAATCGGGGTCCAGGCCCAGGACGTCGGTGACGACCGGGCGGTGGGTGAGCGCGGCGAACGAAAGAGGCGTCACGAACGCGGTTGCGGCCGGCGTCATTGCCACGTCCACCACTGCCCCAGCGCTCGTCAACTCGCGGACCAGGATCAGGGCCTTGTAGGCGGCAATGCTGCCGCTCACGCCGACGACGATCCGTCGCCCGGTGAGGGCGCGCGCGTCCTCGGTCACGAGGCCACCCCGATTCCGGAACGGGCGGCGATCCGTTCAGCGGCATGGCGGATGCCGCGCAGGGTCAGCGTCGGCTCGATGTGGTCGATGCCCGGAACGGCCTCCAGCCACGGCTGAGCAGCCAGCCCACCGGTGGCGATGACCGTCACCCGCGAGCCGGCGGGGGACTGCTCCATCAGTTCGCCGCGCAGCGCGGCCAGCAGTCCGCTGACCAGGCCGATGTAGCCATTCACCGTTCCACTCTGCATGGCGGCGACCGTGTTCGAGCCAATTGCCCGCTCAGGCCGGCGCAATTCGATGCGCGGCAACTTTGCGGCTGATCCGACCAGCGCGTCGAGCGACAGTCCCAGTCCGGGCGCGATGGCCCCGCCGATGTACGCGCCATCGGCGCGAATGACGTCGAAATTCGTGCTGGTTCCCAGGTCCACCACGATGGCCGGTCCGCCGAACTCGAGGCCGGCCGCCAGCGCGTTCACCAGTCGGTCCGCGCCGGCCTCGGCCGGACGATCGATGGCGATCTCCAGGATTCCGGCCAGGGCGGCGGCATCGATGATCAGCGGAGTCACGCCCGACCGCTCGCCGACCGCTCGACAGAACGGATCGGTCAACGGTGGGACGACGCTGGCGACAGCGCAGGCGGCAACATCGGTCCACGAGAAGCCGTCCAGTGCCAGTAGGCCGGCGATCATGGTTGCCAACTCGTCGGGCGTGGCTCCCGCGCGGGTCGTTGCGCGCCACGAGCCGCGCAGGTCCCCGTCGGCGAATAGGCCCAGGTTGATGTTCGAATTGCCGATATCGGCGGCCAACAGGTGCATTGGCCTCAAATCGTACCAGCCGGTTGAAACGCCCTTGACAAATCGCCCCGGTGCTAGACTCCGCGCCGTCCCGCAGGAGCCCCTGATGGAGCCGATTTCCGACGTTCGCGCCAAGCTGTATATCAATACCGGCGTCGTCACCGACCGCAGCGACATCTACAACATCCTCCGGCCGCTCCTCAAGCAAACCGTCAGTTACACCTACTACCGCGGCAACCAGGTTGCCAGCACCGGCACCGGTTGGGTCGAGCGGCTGGTGGTCGACCATCCCGACATCGCCAGTTATTTCACGCCGCTGGCCATTTGCCTGAACCTCGACTCGTTCGACTACCTGCAGTTCGATACGACCAGCGAACAATTGCTGGTCTACACCCTGGTCATCGGCAATGAAAAAGTCGTCCTCGAGTTCGCCCACCAGGTCAGTCATCTGGAGACCGATGACGGTTCGCGCCCGGGCTTGTCGGCCGACGAACGGAGTGCCGAGGACGACTTCATCCAGATGGAACTGATGATGTCGCCCGAGATCTCCGACGAGGACGACGACGGCTGAGTTGAGCCGACGGCGCGCCGCGCGGCGGCCCCGAGCCGCGGCGGGCGGAGTTCCGCATCGGCGGACGGTGCTTCCCAACGGGCTGCGGATCGTCACCCAGGACATCCCTGCCGGTCGGTCGGTGTCGGTTGGCCTGCTGGTGGGCGTTGGCTCGCGACACGAGGCGCCCGGGCGCGAGGGCCTCTCGCACCTGCTCGAGCACCTGGTGTTCAAGGGAACCGAAGGCTATCCGGAGCCGGGGTCATTGTCCGAGTTGGTCGAAGGCTGTGGCGGCAGCCTGAACGCCTCCACCGACCGCGAGCTGACCGTCTACTCCGCCCGCGTCCCACGTGCGCACGCCCATGCTGCGTTCGAGGGGGTTGCCGAATTGGCTATTCGGCCGCTGCTCCGCCACGCGGACCTCACTGCCGAGAAGCCGGTGGTGGTGGATGAGATCCGCTCGTATCTCGACTCGCCGGGGGACCACGTATTCAGTCTG
>JAHFBB010000169.1 GCA_023250255.1 Chloroflexota bacterium
CGAATAGCGACCCACCGGTCGATCAACCGCCCGAAGAACAGCCGTCAGGCGGCGAGCCGTTCTCCGCAGGAGGTGCAGGTTGTTGAGGCGGCGCCGTTGACCGTGCCGCAGTCCGGACACGCAAGAACCAGATCGGCCTCGCATCGGGCACAGAACACCGAACCGGCCGGATGGCGCAGGCCGTCCACCGGGCAATATGGTTCGGTGGATGGTGCGCCGCCGCTCGCGAGTGCCGGCAGACTCGCTTCGCCGACCACCGCCTCGGCCTCCAGTCCGACCTGCGACGATTTCAGATAGCCCATTACCAGGTACGCCGCGTACAGGCCGACCAGGCCAAGGAGACCCAGCGGAACGAGGATGGCCAGCCGGTCGCCCCAGCCGGTGGTCAGGGTGGTCAGCAGCTCATTGAGGTCCACGGGATTGGCATTCTACATCGGTCCCGACGCGTCTCAGCCGGCTGCTAGACTCCCCGAAATTGCCCAGCCGGACCCCTGAGTGACCCGACCCCATCTCGATCCGAAGACACCTCTCGCCGAACTCCACGTCCACCTGGGGGCGGCGGTGACCCCGGCCATCATGTGGGGCATTGCCCACGCCCAGGGCATTCGACTGCCCACCAAGGACTACTGGGAATTCCGTCAACTGATCACCGTTGCCCATCGCCGGGGTCGTCGACGGTTCCAGGACTACCTTGACCTGTTCCATTGGACCGAGCTCATCCAGTCGAGCCCGATCGCGGTCGAGCGATCGGTATACGAGGTCATCGGCGGGGCGTATCGGCGGAACAACATCACCCGGCTCGAGCTTCGTTTCAATCCGATGAAGCGCAACCGCGGCGGCGAACAGGACCTTGACCACATCGTGGCGGCAGCCGTTCGGGGAATGGATCGAGCCGTCCTGGAGTACCCGCAGGTGCAGGCGGGACTCATCTTCTGCCTCGACCGTGGCTTTCCCCGTGAACTGAACGAGATCATCGCAGCCAAGGCCATCAGCTGGCATTCGCGGGGGGTGGTCGGGATCGATATCGCCGGCCCGGTCGTTCCTGGCTTCCGATTCGCGGATTACACCGACATCTTTGCCGAATGCCGGCGGGCGGGGCTGGGCCTCACGGTCCATGCCGGCGAGACCGGGGGACCCGAGGAGGTTCGCGAGGCCGTCGAGGCGCTCGACCCGGCGCGCATCGGTCACGGCGTCCGCAGCAGCGCCGACCCGGCGGTCATGGATCTCCTCCGCGAGCGGGGGATCGTCCTGGAGGTGTGCCCGTCATCGAATCTGAACACCGGGGTGGTGGCCAACATCGAGGATCTGCGCCAGACGGTGCGCCGGCTCGTCGATCACCGGGTCGCGTTCACCCTGTCGACCGATGGGCCGGAGATGCTCGGCTCGTACCTGCGCGACGAGGTTGCGCTGCTGATGCGACATGGCATTCTCAGTCTTGACGAGGTCGAGGAGGCGCTCGATGTCGGCTATCGGGCGAGCTTCGTCGACCGTGTTCCGAGCGCCGAACGCATCCCGGTCGATCGGTCGCGACGACGGTCCGGCACTGCGCCCATTGCCCTCGAGGTCGATCACTAGGACGGTAGACTCGAGGACGTGTCCTCGATCTGGCGCCCGGTCCGCGAGCGCAGCCCCAGCCGCAGTTTGATGGTGGTCGTCGCCCATCCGGGCGACGAGGCGTTTGGCTTCGCCGGGGCCATTGCCACAGCCGCAGCCCAGGGTGCCTATGTGGTGGTGGTGTGCGCCACCCGGGGCTACTTCGACCGGCGACTGCGGATCAAGGCCCCAGCCCCAGGTGGCCGCAACCGCGACACCACCCAGCCGATTGGCTGGCGAAATCTGGACACGGTCCGTGAGGACGAGATGCGTCGCTCGGTGGCCGTCCTGGGCGTTCGCGTATTGCGCATGCTCGACTACGCGGAAGACGAGCTCCCGAGCGCGGATCGTGAGCTGCTGGTTGGTCGCATCGTCGAAACGATCCGGATGCACCGCCCCGAGGTGATCCTGACCTTTGGCCCGGACGGGGTTACCGGCGACCGGGATCACGTGGTCCTGTCGGAGGCGGTGAGTGCAGCCGTCGGCGCCGCAGCCGAACCCCTTGCCTACGAGGACGACCTGGAGGAGGACCAGGTCGGCTGGCGGATCGCAAAGCTGTATCACCTGGTGGTTCCTGCGACCAGCCTTGGCGACCGGGCCCCCCAGTCGGGCTACGGGTCGGCCGACGCCGACGGCACCCTGACCGTGGGCCTGGGTGAGCTGGCTCCCCTGAAGTTGGCCGCCATCAGCCGCCACATCTCGCAGACCGGCTCGGAGGGACCCTTCCACGGTTGGGATCCCGCCCAGCGCGAGGCGTACCTCGCATCGGAGTACTACCGGCTTGCGCTATCGAACCTTCCAGCTGGCTCAAATGGGATCGGCCTGCTCGACGGGCTCAGCTGACCGGCAACGGCTCTCTGGATGCCTGTCGGCACCCTCCGCCATCCTCTGCTAGGCTCAGACGCACCCCTCGCCACGCAAAAGGAAGATCGCTGCCCATGGCTGACCTACTGACCGATGAGGCGATCATGTCCGCCCTCTCCCTGGTGAAGGATCCGGAAATCGGGCGTGATCTCGTCTCGCTGGGCATGGTCCGCTCGGTGGACATCACCGGATCGGCGGTGGCGATCTCGGTCGAACTGACCACACCGGCCTGCCCGCTGAAGGCCACCATCGAGTCGGACATCACTGATCGGCTGACCGAGCTGGGGGCCGCATCGGTCTCAGTCGAGTGGTTGTCGAACGTGAAGCGCAGCTTCGCCGGACCGACCGCCGAACTGATACCGGGGGTTCGCAACACCATCGCGGTGGCGTCGGGCAAGGGTGGGGTGGGGAAGACCACGGTCGCGGTCAACCTGGCCGTCAGCCTTGCCCGCGAAGGTGCCCGGGTCGGCCTGCTCGATGCCGACATCACTGGTCCGAATGTGCCGCTGATGATGGGCACCCAGGATGGTCATGTCACCGGTGCCGCCGGTCGCGTCTCGCCGGTCGAGAGTCACGGGGTGAAGATGATGAGTATCCAGTACTTCCTGACCGGTGATGCGCCGGTCATCTGGCGTGGACCGCTCATTCATTCTGCCATCCAGCAGTTCCTCCGAGATGTGGACTGGGGCGACCTCGACTACCTGGTCATCGACCTCCCGCCGGGAACCGGCGACGCGGCTCTGTCACTGGCGCAACTCATTCCACTCAGCGGCGCGGTGATCGTGACCACGCCCCAGGAGGCGTCGCTGATGGACGCCCGCAAGGCAATTGCCATGTTCAACAAGGTCAACGTCCGCACGCTGGGCGTGGTCGAGAACATGAGCGGCTTCATCTGCCCCGACTGCGGAAATGAGCATGATGTCTTTGGCTCGGGCGGGGGCGAGACGATGGCTCGCGAACTCGGTCTGGACGTCCTGGGCCGGATCCCCCTCGAACCGGCGGTGCGCATTGGCGGCGATGCCGGCGCGCCGATCACCTCGGCCGAAAACCCGAAC
>JAHFBB010000018.1 GCA_023250255.1 Chloroflexota bacterium
GAGCTCGATGTAGTTCTCGATGATCCCGTTGTGGATGAGCGCCAGCCGACCGCTGCAATCGGTGTGGGGATGGGCGTTCAAGTCACTCGGCCGGCCGTGGGTTGCCCAGCGGGTATGGGCAATGCCCGGGCTTCCGCTGGGAGACGTGCCGTTGAGCTGTTCTGCCAGGTTAGCCAGCTTGCCCGCGCGCTTCTCGACAAATACGTTGCCGGCGGCCGTTCGGACGGCAATACCGGCCGAGTCATAGCCGCGATACTCGAGACGGCGGAGCCCCTCCATCAGGATGGGCGCTGCGTCGCGCGGCCCCACGTAGCCAACGATGCCGCACATGTTGCCTCCCCTGGCCTAGTTCAATCGCTGGGCGGCGAGCTCACCCAGGTCCCGGGCGATGGCGGCGATCTCGTCCTCCGTGTCCCCTTCGACCATGATCCGCAGCAGGGGTTCGGTCCCCGAGGCCCGGACCAGGATCCGTCCGCGTCCGGCCAGTTGCGCATCGGCCCGGGTCACCGCGGCGGCGAATTCCGGATCGATCTGCCACTGGTCCTTGTGGCGGACGGCCGAGTTTATCACCACCTGCGGAAGCCTCGGTACGGCGGCAGCCAGGTCCGACAGGCTCCCTCCGCCGGTATCGCGCAGGGTCCGGATCAGCTGGATGGCGGTCAGAAGGCCGTCGCCGGTGTTCGCCACCTCGCGGAAGATGATGTGGCCCGATTGCTCACCACCGAGCATCGCGCCGGATCGTTCCATGGCCTCCAGGACATGCCGGTCACCCACCGGGGTGCGCACGACCCGCCCGCCGGCATCGTGAACGGCGCGTTCGAGGCCACCGTTGCTCATGACGCTCACGACCAGCACCCCATTCGGCAGGGTTCCCGCCGCCAGGCGCGCCAGCGCGCAGATCCCGAGGATGCCGTCGCCATCGACGATGTCGCCGCGCTCGCCGACCGCAATCAGCCGATCCGCATCGCCGTCGAATGCCAGGCCAAGATCCAGGCCGCGTTCGCGCACGAGGTCTGCCAGGGCCGATGGATGGGTACTGCCCAGCTCACGGTTGATGTTCGAGCCGTCCGGTTCGGCCCCGATCACCTGCAGTTGCGCACCGAGGTCGGCAAACAGGCTGGGCGCAATGGATGCGGCCGAGCCGTTCGCGCAGTCCAGGCCGATGCGCAGTCCCGCCAGGGCATCGCCCGCCACCGCCTGCAGGTGGTCGCGATATGCCGCCACCGCCCGGGGATCGCGCCGAATTCGACCGAGCCCGCCGTTCCGCGGTCCCGGTAGTGACTCCGCCTGGAAGATGAGGTGCTCGAGCCGCTCCTCGGCCTCGTCGTCGATCTTGCGCCCGCCCGAAACGACCTTCAGGCCGTTGTCTTCGGCTTCGTTGTGCGAAGCGGAGATCATCACGCCAGCCACGTGTTCGCCGCTGGCGGCGGCATGTGCCAGGCAGGGTGTGGTGACCACCCCGAGATCGACCACATCGGTCCCGACCGATGTCAGTCCCGCGGCCAGGGCCGCGGTGAGCATTTCGCCGGAACGTCGCGTGTCGCGCCCAACCACCACGCTACGTCCCTGACCATCGGTGAAGTGACCGAGCGCGCGTCCGAGGTCGAACGCCAACGACGCGGTCAGGTCTTCGTTGGCCACTCCGCGGATGCCATCGGTGCCGAACAGGCGTCCCACGGCTACGGACCGCCCGGAGTGAGGGTGACCGACACGGCCGTCAGCGTGCCGACCAGGGTGACGCCCGCTGGAAGGGTGACATCGGGAACGATCTGGTACGTGCCGGCCGACAGGCCGGTCATGTCCAGCAACGGAATGATCGACGCGGGATCGAGCGCGTTCAGGCTCGCCAGCGAGCCGCTCAGCAGGAGAGCGATCTGCTCGGTTCCCGGCAAACAGGTCAGGCCAGGTCCAACGTTGGCGCAGGCAACCCCGACCAGCACCGTCCGCGACCCACTGTCGGCCACCACGTCGAGGTGCACCACGACCGCCGTACTCGTCTCTGGCGCGAGGTGCGTCCCAGGCGGAAGCACCAGGGTCCCCTCCAGATCCACGCTGCTGGTGGCGTCGGCCAGATCGAGCGAATCCGTCGACACCGTCACGATCGAGGCAAGCTCCTCGGGCGTGCCGAACAGGGTGACGATCGGCGGATCCACCGTCACCGATCGCAGCCGGAAGCCGGCACCGGTACTGCCAGTCAGTTCCGTCGAAACCGGAACGGTCTTTGAGGTCTCGACCGTACTCACCGCGATCTCGACCTGGACTGCGTTCGGTGTCAGCTCGACCTGCTCGACCCGCTGGCCGTTTACGTCGACCGCCTCGAGATCAACCTGCTGCGAGACGTCGATGCCCGACGGGTCGATCCGAACGCGAGCGACCGCCCGGTTCACGAGCCGCAGCCGACTCTCCGGTCCCTGGGCGAGAACCGATTGAGGGGCAACCTGAGGGGTCTCGATCTCGAGCCCGGGAGGCACCACCCCCCGATCGACTTCGACCCGGATCGATCGAGCACCAAGTCGGTCGAGGGCGACCGTCGCCTCTCGTGGCTCCCAACTGATGATCTCGACCGCGTCGCTCAGCGAGCGAAGTTCGACCGGCAGGACCTGCGGTTCACCGGCCAGGCCAAGGTCATAGGCAGCCAGGTCCACGCTGGCAGCGAACGTCTCAATGGTCACCTGGTCGGCCGACTCCGAGGTCACCCGGTAGGTGACGTCAATGCTGCCCAACTGCTGGGTGAGCAGGTACGTGTTCGGCGGCTGGCTGGTGGCCACGATCGGCACGCCAGGGAACCGCTCCTCGACGAACGAACTGGAAAAAACGAGCCCGGCATACAGGATCGTCGACAGCAGTAGCGCGCCGAGCTTGAGATGCCAGTTGCGGAGGAGCCAGCTCATGGCGACCGCGACTCCATTCCGGCCGGATCAACCGCCTCGCCGTCCACAACCCGCGCATCAGGGTCGATGGGCTCATCGTCATCAGCGACCGGCATTTGCCAGCGACCCTCCAGGGTTCGGCGCAGAAGAGGGGCGGCCTGACGAGGTGCCTGCGGCCGAATCAGGCTGAAAATCCGGCGGCGCAGGCGATCCTCGCTCAGATTCCGCTCGATACGGCCGCGCATGACCAGCGAGATCGAGCCGGTCTCCTCGCTGACCACCACGATCACCGCATCGGTCTGCTCTGACAAGCCGATGGCCGCCCGGTGCCGGGTTCCGTAGCGTTCCGAATCGAGAGCCACCTGGCTGAGCGGCAACAGGACCCCGGCTGCCAGGATTCTGTTGCCGGCCACGATCACCGCCCCGTCGTGGAGGGCCGTGCCGCGGTAGAAGATCGTCGACAGCAATTCGGCCCGAAGCTCGGCATTGAGCGGGATGCCCGACTCGGCGGCGAGATCGTGGAGACCGGTTTCGCGCTCGATAACGATCAGCGCGCCATGGCGCGACCCGGACAGCAGGCGGGCAGCCCGCGAGACCTCGCGGGCTGTGGTATCGGCCGCGGTGATCTCCGGTGAGGTGAAGAATCGGTTCAGTGAGCCAAGCCGGCCAATCTGCTCAAGGCCTCGCCGAAGTTCTGGCTGGAAGACGACCACGATGGCGAACAGGCCGACCACTGCCCCCGCCTCGAGCAGGGATGTCAGCAGGACGAGGTCAAGGAACTGGGCGCCGAGGTAGACGAGGTACACGACCGTCAGACCGATGACGATCCGGACGGCGCGGGTCCCGCGAATGAGCAGGAACAGGCCGTAGATGATGACGGCCACCAGGACGATATCGACAACCGAAGTCCAGGTGCCGCGGAGAAACGTGTCGAAGAAAGTGCCTAGGGCGTCAAACACGAAGATTGCGCTCCTGCGGCGTCGGCCGGGATGATACCAAAGGGCCCCGGCCGCTCAGCCGGGGCCACCCTGGTGCGACTCAGCGCTTGGTGTACTGGGGCGCCTTGCGGGCCCGCTTGAGTCCGTACTTCTTGCGTTCCTTGGCCCGCGGGTCACGGGTCAGGTACCCCGCCTCGCGAAGCGCCGCACGGGTGTCGGGATGTCCGGCCAGCAGCGCCCGGGCAATGCCGTGGCGGATGGCCCCAGCCTGGCCGGAGAAGCCGCCGCCGGCGACCAGCACGGTCGCGCTGTAGCGACCCTCGGTATCGGTCACCCGGAAAGGTGCACTAACCGTCGTCGCGCCGAACGTCGGGCCGAAATAGTCGGACAGGGCCTTGCCGTTGATGGTGATGCTGCCATCCCCGGCCATGAGCCTCACGCGGGCGATGGACGTCTTGCGGCGACCGGTGCCGTACAGGTAGCTGGCGTTCATTCGGTGGGTGCCTCCCCGGTCTCCACGGCGACCGGCTGCTGGGCCTGGTGCGGGTGGTCCGGCCCGGGGTAGACCTTCAATTTGCGGAGCATGGCCCGTCCCAGCCGGTTCTGGGGCAGCATGCCCCAGACCGCCCGCTCGATCACCAGGGTCGGCTTGCGCTCAAGCAGGTGGTCCAGCGTCTCGGCCTTCAAGCCGCCAGGGTAGTTCGAGTGCCGGTAGTAGGTCTTCTGACTGAGCTTGTTGCCGGTCACCCGGATCTGGGCAGCGTTGATCACGACCACATGGTCACCGCTGTCGAGGTGCGGCGACCAGGTCGGCTTGTGCTTGCCCTCGAGCAAGGTGGCAATGCGGGTCGACAACCGACCGAGCGTCTGCCCGGAGGCGTCCACCACCCACCAGCCCCGTTCGATTTCGTTCGCCTTGACGGCGTAAGTCTTCACGTCAGTTCAACGACTTCCTTCCTACCGATAGAGGACCCGCTCGAGTGTCAGGCCAACTGCGGGCACCGCACGTCCGTGCAGTGCCCGGGCCCCGCGGTCGAGAATGGCCTCAATCCCATCAGGGTCGAGACCTCCGCGTCCCGCTTCGATCAGGACGGCCACCAGGCTGCGCACCATCCTCCGAAGGAAGGCGTTGCCGCTGACCCGGACCTCGATCAACGAGCCGCGAGCAGTCACCTCGACGGCTATCAGCCGTCGGATGGTCTGCCCATGAGCGTCGCTGCCCAGGGCCGCGAAGTCCCGCTCCCCGACCATCCGGGCCGCGGCGGCCTGCATGGCCACCACGTCGAGTCGATCGGGGATCTCGAGCGTCCGATGCCGTTCCGTGGGCCGACCATCACCACCGGTTCTGATCCGGTAGCGATAGATCCGCACCGCGGCCTGTCGACGCGGGTCGAAACCCGGTCGAGCAGCGTGCAGGGATCGGACCCGAACGTCCCGCGGCAGGGCCGCGTTCAGTCGGCGTCGCAACTCCGGCCATCCCGGCAGCCCTCCTGTGAAGGCAGCCGGCAGGCAGAATGCCACGACCTGTCCGGTGGCATGCACCCCGGCATCGGTTCTGCCGGCGAAACGGACGATGATCCGCTCGCCGGTTAGTCTGTTAAGAACCTCCTCCAACTCTCCCTGCACCGTCCGAGCGTTCGGTTGGCGCTGGGAGCCGGCGAAGTCGGTCCCGTCATACTCGATCACCGCCCGGACGCACCGTTGCGTCATGACTGGCATCGAGCTGTTCGATTGTTGGTCTGTCGACCGAACTCTAGACGAGCTCGATCTGGACCATGGGCGCGGCGTCTCCCAGCCGCGGCCCGAGCTTGGTGATTCGGGTGAATCCCGATGTCCGATCGGCGTACTTGCTGGCAAGTTCGCTCATCAGTTTCTCGACGATGATCGGCTCGAGCGGCATGGACGAAACGAGCTTGCGCCGTGCCGACAGATCGCCCCGCTTGGCGGTGGTGATCCAGCCATCCACCACGCCGCGCACCTCCTTGGCCTTGGCCTCGGTGGTCCGAACGCGCTCGAAGCGGACAATGGCAACCGCCAGGTTGCTCAGCATGAGCATCCGATGATCGGCAGTGCGACTCAGCTTCCGGCCGCTGACCCGATGGGCCATTTCTAGGCCTCGCGCTGCATCTCGGCGGCCATGGCCTCGTCGAGTTCGGCCGCGTCGGGCAGATCCTCGTCGTCGGCCACCCCTCCGCTGTCGGGCACGATGAACCCGCGCAGCGCCAGACGCTCTTTCATCTCGTCAAGGCTCTTCTTGCCGAAATTGCGCATGCGAAGCAGTTCGTCATCCCCCAGGGCGAGCAATTGCCCGATCTTGGTGATGTTATTGCGCTTCAGACTGTTATAGGCCCGCATGGGCAGGTCAAGTTCTTCGATGGGCGCGTCGAGGAGGTTGGCATTGTTGATCTGCGGGAGATCGTCCGCAGCACCCATCGGTCGACTGCCCATGTCGGCGAACCGACTGAACTCTCGAACCAGGATCCGAGCGGCGTCCGCCAACGCGGCCTGCGGGGTGGTGGTGCCATCGGTCTCGATATCGAGGGTCAGCTTGTCGAAGTTGGTCATCTGACCCACGCGGGTGTTCTCGATACTGAAGTTCACTCGACGAACCGGGGAGAAGATGGCGTCCACCGGGATGATGCCGATGGGCATCTCCTCGGTGTGCTCGGCGCCGCGGTAGCCCATGCCCACCTCGATGGTCAGGTCCATCTCGATCGACCCGGCGTCGGAATCGAGGGTCAGCAGGACGAGATCGGGGTTGATGATCTCGATGTCGGCCGACTCGGAAATGTCACCGGCGGTGACCGCCCCGGCACCGTGCTTGATGAGCTTGAGATTCACCGCGTGGCGGGCGAAGGAGCGAAGGCGGATCTTCTTCACGTTCAGCACGATCTGGGTGAGGTCTTCCTTGACGTTGGGCAGGGTACTGAACTCGTGGGAAACGCCGACCACCTGGATCGAGGTCACCGCTGCACCTTCCAGCGAAGACAGCAGGACTCGTCGCAGGGCGTTGCCCAGGGTGACGCCGTACCCCGCCTGAAGGGGGTTGACCTCGAACCGACCGCGGTTGCCGTCGGCGTCGACCTCCTCGATTCTGGGGGTTGTCTCGGGTTCGATCATGAGGACCATCTGACTCCTAGCGCGAGTAATACTCGACAACAAGCTGTTCGTTGAATTCGAGTGGCATCTGTTGACGGCTGGGCTCGGCGATGACCGATGCCGCCAGACGAACCGGCTCGATGCTGATCCACTCGGGGACCTGGGCGGTGCGCATCCGCTCCGCGGCGCCGGCGAAGATCTCGCGACCCCGTCGTGACTCGCGGACCTCGATGCGGTCTCCGATCTTCGTGCCAAAACTGGGAATATCCGTGGCCCGGCCATTGACCGCGATGTGTCCGTGGCCGACCAACTGGCGCGCCTGCGCACGCGACGAGGCCAGACCCATCCGGTAGACGACGCTGTCAAGCCGCATTTCCAGCAGCCGGAGCAGGTTTTCGCCGGTCATGCCCTTGGTCTGCTCGGCGGCGCGGAAGTAGTTGCGGAACTGGCGCTCCATGACCGAGTAGCTCCGACGGACGCGTTGCTTCTCACGCAACTGGATGCCGAACTCGCTCACCTTGCGGCGGCGCATGGTGTTCATCCCCGGCGGGGTGCTCCGCCGCTCAAAGGCGCATTTCTTGGTGTAGCAGCGACTGCCCTTCAGGAAGAGCTTCATGCCCTCGCGGCGGCAGAGTCGGCAGACCGGATCGGTGTAACGGGCCATCAGTGCGCTCTCAGACCCGGCGCCGCTTGGGAGGGCGGCAACCATTGTGCGGAATGGGCGTCACGTCGGTGATGGCGGTCACTTCGAGGCCGGCCGCCTGGAGTGAGCGGATCGCCTGCTCGCGACCGGCACCCGGACCCTTGACGAAGACCTCCACCTGGCGAACGCCATGCTCCATCGCCTTGCGGGCGGCGAGCTCGGCCGTCTGCGAGGCGGCGTATGGAGTGCTCTTGCGCGAACCCTTGAAGCCAACCAGGCCGGCACTGCCCCAACTCACCACTCCCCCGCTGGGGTCGGTGATGGTCACGATGGTGTTGTTGAACGTGGCCTGAATGTGCGCGTGGCCCACCGGCACGTTCTTCTTCTCGCGTTTCTTGGATCGGGTTGCCTTCTTGCGCTCGGCCATGGGTCTCCTGGTTACTTCTTGCGGCGGACGCCGACCGTTTTGCGCGAACCCCGACGCTGACGGGCGTTGGTCTTGGTCCGCTGCCCACGGCTGGGCAGGTTGCGCCGGTGGCGAAGGCCCCGATAGGAACCGATCTCGACCAGGCGCTTGATATTCATGCTGACTTCCCGCCGAAGGTCACCTTCGACCTTGTAGCGGCCATCGATGACCGCGCGGAGGCGGTTCACTTCATCCTCGGTGAGGTCCCGGGCGCGGGTGTCCGGCGAGACGTTGGCGCTGGCCACGATCCTGGCCGCGGTGGCCGGACCGATGCCGTGGATGTATGTCAGGGCAATGATCACCCGCTTCTCGCGGGGAATGTCAACGCCGGCAATACGGGCCACGGGTCGAAACTAACCCTGCCGCTGCCGGTGCTTGGGGATGACGCACAGCACCATCACCACCCCGGATCGCTTGATCACTTTGCAGCGCTCACAGCGCGGCTTGACCGATGCACTGACTTTCATCTCATCCTGTAGGTAATACGGCCTCGGGTGAGGTCGTACGGGCTGAGTTCGACGCGAACGGTGTCACCGGGAAGGATGCGAATGTAGTTCTGGCGCAACTTGCCTGACACGTGAGCCAGGACCTCGTGGCCATTCTCCAGGCGGACCCGGAACATGGCGTTGGGCAGCGGTACGGTGACCTCGCCCTCGACCTCGATGGCATCCTTCTTCGGCAAGCGCTACGCACCCTCGTTCGCAGGTTGATACAACAAGATTGGGGACACACGGAAAGGCCGCCGCACGCGGCGACCCACGGATCGAGGAGTATACACCGGCCCTCTCGACGGGGGCAACCACCGACTCGACTTTCGTCCCATCAGCGGGTCAACACCTCGGCGCCGTCCGGGCCGATGGCAATGGTGTCCTCGAAATGAGCCGACAGTGACCCGTCGGCAGTGACGACAGTCCACCCGTCGTCGGCCATCTGGACTGCGTCACGGCCGATATTGAACATCGGCTCGATGGCCAGGCACATCCCGACCTCCAGCTTCAAACCGGTACCCGGCCTTCCGTAGTTGGGAACCTGCGGGTCTTCGTGCATCTCGGTGCCAATGCCGTGCCCAACGAACGGTCGAACCAGGCCATAGCCCGCCGCGTTGGCGACGGCCTCGATAGCTGCGCCCACGTCGCCCAGCCGCCGGCCAGGTCGCGCCTGTGCAATCCCCGCGTCCAGGCCGCGATGAGTGGTCGCGATCAGCTCGGAGGTTGCCGCCGGCACCTGGCCCACGGCCACCGTTCGGGCGCAATCGGCATGCCAGCCCTGCCAGATGCAGCCAATGTCCAGCGAAACCAGGTCGCCCTCCTGGATGAGCCGATTCGCGGACGGAATGCCGTGAACAACCTCCTCGTTGATCGATGCGCAGATCGAGCCGGGGAATGCGGGCGCGCGGCCGGAACTCGGGTAGCCAAGGAACGACGGGATCGCGCCGGCGGACCGAATCCGCTCCTCGGCGATGGCGTCGAGCTCAGCAGTCGATACACCGGGTCGCAGCACGGTCTCGAGTTCAGCCAGGATGGCCGACAGGATCTGCCCCGCGTGCCGCA
>JAHFBB010000019.1 GCA_023250255.1 Chloroflexota bacterium
GCCCCATCCCATCGGAGCGTGAGGGGCAGGAACGGCTGACCAAGACCAAGGCGCTGGCCATCCTCAGCAGCGACAACATCAGTTCAAGCGCATACGGCCCGGAAGAAATCATGCGCGTGTTGGTCGGTGGTGGAGCCGCCTTGCTCAGCCTGACCCTGCCGATTGCCGGGGCCATCATCCTGATGCTGGCCATCGTTGCGGCGTCCTATCGTCAGACGATCAAGGCCTACCCCCGGGGCGCAAGCAGCTATCTCGTGGCCGCCGACAATCTCGGTGACGTAGCCGGTGTGATTGCCGCCGCGGCCCTGCTGATTGGATACGTGGTCACCGTGGCAATCTCCATCTCCGCTGGAGTCGCCGCCCTGAGCTCGCTGGCGCCGGCGATCTTCCACTACCGCGTGTGGATCAGTCTCGCCCTGATCGGCCTCCTTGCCCTCGGCAACCTGCGTGGCATTCGTGAATCGGGCGCGATTTTCATGGCCCCGACCTACGCCTACATCGTGGTCATCGCCGGTATCGTGCTGTGGGGCATGTTCCAGGTCGCAACCGGCACGCTGGCCCCGTACACCCCGCCCCCGGAGTGGAATGTTCAGACCGGCGTGACGGCCGTCAGCCTGTTCCTCATCCTACGGGCCTTTTCTCACGGCGCGGTCGCTCTCACCGGGGTCGAGGCCATCTCCGACGGCGTGCCGGCCTTCAAGCCCCCGGAATGGCGGAATGCGCGGACGACCCTGACCTGGGCGGCCGTGATTTTCGGCGTCTTGTTCCTGGGGATCGCCTACCTGGCTGCGACCATCGGCATCATCCCCGACCCGGCCGAGGAGCAGACCGTCCTGAGCATCATGGTGCGCCAGATCGCCGGCGAGGGATGGATCCTGGTGCTCGCGCAGGTGGTGACCGCCCTCCTGCTGGTCCTTGCTGCGAACACGAGCTTTGCCGACTTCCCGCGCCTGTCATCGTTCCTCGCGCGTGATGGCTTCATGCCTCGCCAATTTGCCTTCCGCGGCGAGCGGCTGGCATTCACCACCGGGATTCTGGCGCTCTCGTTCATGGCCGCCCTGCTGGTGGTCGCCTTCACTGCCAGCGTGGCGGGTCTCATCCCGCTGTACACCCTGGGGGTGTTCATCGCCTTTACCCTGTCCCAGTTCGGTATGGCTGTCCGCTGGTACCGGCGCCGCGAACCGGGCTGGCAGCGGGGGCTGGCGATCAATGGCCTGGGTGCCGCAACAACGGCCGTCGTGGCGGTGGTGGTGGGCGGCAGCAACTTTGCGGACGGCGCGTGGCTGGTGATCGTGCTGGTGCCCTGCTTGATGGCCCTCCTGATGGGGATCCGTCGTCATTACCGCTGGCTCGAGGCCGAGCTCCGCCTCGACGAGGCGGGCTCGGGTGCCGAGGCCACCCTGCCCCCGATCGTGGTCGTACCGATCTCGACGCTCGACCTCCAGTCCCGGGCAGCCATCGCATTCGCCCATTCGATCAGCCCCAACCCGACTGCATTGCATGTGACGGCGGACCCGGCCACCGCCGATCGACTGCGCGCATCGTGGCCCGAATGGGCCAAAGCGACTGACCTGGTGGTCATTGAGTCTCCCTACCGCGCGATGATCGCTCCCCTGCTGCGCTACCTTGACGCGATCCAGGCCCAGGCTCCTGGTCGGCCGGTGGTGGTGGTGTTGTCCGAGCTCGTCCCGCGCCATTGGTGGGAAAACATCCTGCACAACCAGACGTCCCTTCGTCTCAAGCTCCGCCTGTTCGGTCGGAGGAACACGATCGTGGCCGACGTGCCCTTCCACCTCGACCGATGAGCCGCCTCCCTCCCGACAAGCCGCCCCCGCCGGCTGGCGACGTCGACCCAAATCTCGAGACCAAGCGGTCGACCCGTGGCCGGCTGCCCGGCGATGCCTACGTGCGCATCGAGCGGCCGGCAGAGGATGAGTTCGAACACGATGCGGATCGGCTGGTGGCCACCGAGCGGACGCTTGCGCCAACGACCGGCTGGCGAGCGGCAATCCGCAAAACGCAGAACGTCCTCGTCGGCAAGCCGATCTCGAGCGACGAGGAAGAGTCCGAACGGCTGACCAAGGTCAAGGCGCTGGCGGTGTTCAGCAGCGACAACATCAGTTCGAGCGCCTACGCGACCGAGGAAATGATGCGTGTGCTGCTCATCGCCGGGGTGGCGGCCATCAGCCTGACATTGCCGCTGACCATGGCCATCGTGGCGGTGTTGGCCGTGGTTGCGCTGTCTTATCGGCAGACGATTCGCGCCTATCCCGACGGAGCCTCGAGCTACCTGGTGGCAACCGATAACCTCGGCACCGGCGCCGGACTGCTCGCGGGAGCGGCATTGCTCATCGACTACACCCTGACGGTAGCGGTATCGGTCGCGGCGGGGGTGGCGGCGATCACCTCGCTCGTTCCCGAGGTACACGACCTGCGAGTCCTGTTGGCTGTCCTGATCGTGGCCCTGCTGACGCTCGGCAACCTGCGCGGGATTCGCGAGTCGGGAACGATCTTCATGGCGCCGACCTACCTGTACCTGCTGGCACTCGGTGGCGTGATCGTATGGGGCCTGGTGCGCCAGGCGAGCGGGGACCTGCCCACCTTCGTGCCGCCATCAGATTGGATCCCCGTCGAGGGGGTCGGCCTTGCCGGATTGGGTGGGCTGTTCCTCATCCTGCGCGCCTTCAGTTCCGGAGCTGCCGCGCTGACCGGCGTCGAGGCCATTTCCGATGGAGTTCCTGCGTTCAAGAAGCCCGAATGGCGAAATGCACGGGTCACCCTGACCTGGGCTGCCGTGCTGTTCGGCCTGCTCTTCCTGGGTATCAGCTACCTCGCCCAGGCCATGGCCGTCATCCCCGACCCGACCGAGCGTCAGACGGTGCTGTCGCTGGTGACTCGCCAGATCACCGGTGGCGGCTGGTACCTGGTGCTTGTCCAGGTGGCGACGGCCATGATTCTCACCCTGGCCGCCAACACCGCCTTTGCCGACTTCCCACGCCTGTCGTCGTTCCTGGCGCGGGATGGCTTCATGCCACGGCAATTCGGATTCCGCGGCGAGCGGCTCGCGTTCTCGACTGGGATCATTGCCCTGGCCGGCCTGGCAACCATCCTGCTCGTGGGCTTCGAGGCGAGCGTGACCGCCCTCATTCCGCTGTACACCCTGGGTGTGTTCATCGCGTTCACCCTCTCGCAAAGCGGGATGGTGACCCGCTGGTGGCGAAATCGTGGGAGCGGCTGGCGCTTTGGCCTGGTGGTCAATGGTGCCGGCGCGGTGACGACCGCAGTGATCACGGTTATCGTGGTTTCCACCAAGTTCCTGTCCGGCGCCTGGGTGGTCGTCCTGCTCCTGCCGGTGCTCATCGGTCTGATGCTCGGCATCAGGCGCCACTACCGTCGTGTGGCCAGCGCGCTGGAGGTTGAGCGGCTCGGGAGCGCGGAGGCGCCACCGCCGCCCATCGTGGTGGTCCCAATCGCCCGCCTGGATCGAGCCGCCCGCGGTGCCCTGCGCTTCGCCAACGCCATCGCCCCGCATGCGACCGCGGTGCACATCACCAACGATCCCGACAGCGCGGCCGAACTGCGCCGCCGGTGGCCCGAATGGGGCGGCGGTACCGAGTTGGTAATCGTGGAATCGCCCTACCGAGCGCTCATCGGTCCACTACTCCGCTACCTCGACGCGCTCCAGGCCCAGAGTCCGAATCGGTCAGTGGTGGTTGTCCTGTCGGAAGTTGCGCCGCGCCACTGGTGGGAGAACTTCCTCCACAACCAGACGACCTTCCGCCTCAAGCTCCGACTCTTTGGGCGACCGGGCACGATCGTGGCCGACGTTCCCTACCACCTGCCCGACGAGTAGCAGGAATGGCGCGCCGGGCAGGATTCGAACCCGCGGCCTGGTGGTCCGAAGCCACCCGCTCTATCCACTGAGCTACCGGCGCCGGCGCAGATTGTAGCGGCGGCCCTTCACCAGAGGGCCAGGCCGGACTCCTGATCGAGCGTGCGGATCAGGTCGACATTCAGCAGCTCGCGGATCTCGATCTCGGCGGCAAACACCGCGGTTCCGCGCAGGAGGTGCCCGCCGACGCAGGCACCGTGGGCATCGGCAAACGTGGCGTGCGCGTGGAGGAACGGAGTTCCGTCGCGGAGGCTGATGTTGCCGATGAACCCGACAATCTCGTGATGGCTCTCGCTGCCAAGCTCAGCGTACCGGTGATCGTCCTGTTCGTAGTAGGCGAAGGCCGCCTGGCTGACGGCACCGATGACGCTCACCCACGCCGCGGCGATCCGGTGTTCGCTCGCGATTCGTTCAATCTCCAGGACAAGGTCGCTGCCGGTCGCCAATCGACCGACCATCACCCGGCCGACGGACGATTCCCAGAGCCGATGCTCCACCTTACTCGTACCCCTTGAGGCCGGCGACCATCGACAGTTTGGCCGCGCGGCGAGCCGGGTACACCCCGGCCAGGGCCGAGATCCCGAGCCCCATCAATGCCACGGCTGCCAGCAACGGCCAGGGAATCACCAGCCCGGCGGCGAAATCGGCGTGTGAACTGGTCGCGACAATCGCCCAGGCCATCAGTACGCCCGCCCCTGCGGCCAGCAGACCGCCGACCAGACCCATGATCGAAGCCTCGGCCACGACCATCGCCTGCACCTGGCCGACCGTCATGCCATGGGCGCGCAGGATCGCGATCTCGCGCACCCGCTCGCTCACGGCCAGGCTGAGCGTATTCACGATTCCCAGCGCACCGATGAGGACCGCCACCAGGGCCAGCGCGTCGTACAGGCCGATGAGCTCATCCAGGCTCCGGGTCAGCCGATCGGCGACCTGCTGGGCGCTCAGCGGCTCGCCGGCGTTGTCCGCCGCCGCCGCAGCCACCAGCCCTTCGTAAGTCGCGGCGGTAACCGTCGGCTGGCGGACCATGGCCCACAGAGAGGCATCGGTGACCCCCCACAGCGCCTCCGCATCCGCCAAGGACATGATCACCGAGGCCTCGCCCGTCCGCCCGGGGAGTGAGTAGGCGACGATACCGACGATCTCGAATCCCGCCGCCGACTCGCCGGGCAGGTCAAGAGTCACGTTCCGATGGATGGTCAGTCCTTCGCGGCTGGCGAAGGACTGCGGAATCAGCACCGCGCCCCCGTCGCGCAACGCCTCGAAAGCGACGCCTCGGTCGCCCTCGACCATGATCAACGAACCTTCGTCCTCGAAGGTGGTGGGGTCGATGGCCGCCATCCCGACCTCTCTGCGCACGCCATCGTCGTCGAGAACCGCGGGGAACAGGGCCACCGGGGACGCGACCTTGGTGCCGGTGACGCTGGCGAATACGGGCGTGAAGTCGTCGATCGGGACGGGGATTGGCAGTCGAATGGCATAGCCGCCGGGCATGATCGAGTTCACCCATCGGTCTGCGGTCTGGTCGGCCGATGCGGAGGTCGTGCCCAGCGCGACCACTGCACCAAGCGCGACCGTCATGGCCGCGACAGTCAGACCGGCCCGCGCGCGGTCGCGGCTCAGGTTGGCGCGACCAAGGTACCCGCCGGCACCAAAGAACCAGGTGAACGGGCTGGACACGATCCGACCGAGCGGTTCGAGGGCGAAGGCTGCAGCCAGGCCGGCCCCGACCAACACCGCCACGGCAACGACAATGGTGGCCAACGGTGAGGTTCCGCGTGTCAGGGGATAGATGACCAGCCCGACGACCAGGACCGCGACTTCGATGATCGCGATCCAGCGCAGCCGACTCCACAGTGAGCGACCGGGTCGCTGCGAGGCCCGCAGGGTGTCCATGGTCGGGACCGCCGCCGCATCCGCGGCCGGCGTCCAGGAGGCAAACATCGTGACGGCCACCCCCACCAGGAACGCCACGGCCAGCGCCTGCGAATCGATGGGCAGGCCGCTGACCAGGACGGTCCGGGTCGCACCCAGGATGGCGATCATGGCGGCCCCAATTGCCACGCCCAGCGCGACGCCCAGACCAGCGCCGATCACCCCCAGGTACAGCCCCTGGCGCAGGACCAGGTTGCGGATCTGCCGGCGAACCATCCCCGCGGCGCGCAGCAAGCCGATCTCGCGAGTCCGTTCCGAGACCGTCATGGCGAGGGTGTTGGTGACGACAAATGCGCCGACCGCCAGGGCAACCAGCCCGAACAGGAAACTGATTCCGGCGAATCCGGCCTGGGCCGCGCCGAGTTCGGCCGCAGCGTCCTCCTGGGTCTCGACCACGAACGGCTCGGCCATTTCGCGGTTGATGCCCTCCTGGACGACATCGATCTCGCCCTCCACCACGACCAGATCCACCGCGGTGATCGGCGCCGGGACGTCGAATGCTTCGCTGAGGACGCTTCGATCCATGACCCCGACCGCACCGTTGGCCAGTGCGCCAAAACCGGTGGGCTCGAGCAGACCGACGATCGTGAGGACTGGCGCCTCGGTCCGCGAGCCGGTCAGCAGGAGTTCATCTCCGAGGGCCAACCCTTTCTCACGGGCGTAGGCCACCCCGAGCACGATTTCGTTGGGAGCGCCCGTCGACAGGTACCGCCCGGCGGCGAGGGCCGGCTCGCGGACGGCGGCCTCATCGGCTGGGTCCACTCCGATGACCAGCAGGGGGAAGACCCGCTCGTTGTCACCGGGGAGCGTCGACAGGGTCAAACGACGCTCGGCGACGACGGCGGCAGCCTCCACGCCGTCGAGCGTCCGCAGGGTGTCAACCGCCCGCTGGGTCAGGCCGATCTGGGCGTCGAACGAACGCACCCGCAGATCGGCGTTGCCGTACAGATCACGTGCCGCGCGTTCCACCGCTTCCGCGGATGCCTGGTTGGCGAGGAACGTCCCCGCAACAAGCGCGACACCGAGGGCTATCCCCAGGAGAGTCAGCCCGGTCCGCAGCGGACGGGCGGCGAGGCTGCGCCAGGCGAGTGCCGAGAGTCGCATCGGGCCGGACCTGCGGGCCTAGAGGCCCAGTTGGGCCAGGCGCGCGATCAACGGCCCCGCGTCATGGTTGGCGCGACGACCGAGGCGGACCTCGTCGATGATCTGCCCGTCACGCACGATGAGTACCCGATCGGCGTATGCCGCGGCGCGCGCATCATGGGTCACCAGCACAATCGTCTGGCCCAGGCGCTCGGACGAATCCCACAGGATGTCGAGGATCTCCGCACCGGTCGCGTAGTCAAGGTTGCCGGTGGGCTCGTCGGCCAACAGGATCGCCGGCTCCCCCGCCAGGGCACGGGCGATGGCCACTCGTTGCTGCTCACCGGCCGACAGCTGGTCCGGCCGATGGTTGACCTTCTCGGACAGGCCGACCATTTCGAGGACCTCTTCCACCCGCGATCGCTTCTCCGCGACCGATACACCGGCGATGAGGAACGGCAGGGCGACGTTCTCGGCCACCGACAGGATCGGCAGCAGGTTGAAGTATTGGAAGACGAAGCCGGTCTTGGTGCGACGGGTCATCGACGCGTGTTCATCATCGAGGCTACCGAAGGGCACGCCGTCGATGATCACCTCGCCTGCATTGGGTTGATCGAGTCCGCCCAGGAGGTGAAGGACGGTCGACTTGCCGGCACCCGACTCGCCCATGATCGCCACGAACTCGCCGCGTTTCACCGACAGCGAGACCCCACGAACCACCTCGACCTCGCTGCCGCCCACCGGATAGCGCTTGACGAGGTCGCGCGCTTCAAGAATCGATTCCATCGGTCCCAAGAATAGCCTCCATTTCGTTGCCAGCTGTCAACGGGCACGGATGCCCGAATCCGATCAGGGCTGCCGTCAGCCGAAGAGGAATCCGATGAGCGTCGAGAACAGGGCTTCGAACAATCCGCCGCCGGACAGTTGCGCCGGTTCGATGCGATAGGTGGTCGCGATGAGTGGTGGATCGGTGTGGATCGGCACCTCGCGCGTGTCGACGCCGGCCATGAAACGCGTCTCCGTGTGGCGGCCTGGAGCCCAGACCACCACCGGCTTCGCATCGGGTGAGGCGGTCGATTGCGGAGTTTGCATGGGGGTTGGTTCCGCGGTCGGCAGCGGGGTGGCGGCCGGCGTTGGTGCGGCCGTGCCGGACGGCGGCGGGGACGACGGAGGCGGCGGACTGCTCGTCGGCTTCGGCGTCCCGCTGGGAGGCGGGGGTGGCGGAGGCGTTGGGGTGGGAGCCGGGGTGCTGCTCACCGACTGCGGCTTGAGGAACAGCTGGGTGTACACCCGCGGGCTGCGCAACGTGCCCTGCCAAGTGACGTTGTTGGCGTAGCCGACGCCAACGCCGGCGTGGGTAAACGCCGCGTTGAGGATGTTCGCCCGGTGGGCGGACGAGCCCATCAGGCCGTTGTTCGCCTCGATGACCGACTGGGAATCGGAATAGCCGTTGTTCCAGGCGATGTTCTCCGCCCAGGCGGACCAGGCGATCCCGTTGAGGTCGTACCAGTGGCTGACGTTGTAGCCAGTGCCCAAGATGGTATGGCTGAAGTAGTCACGATCGACCATGTCCTGGCTGCGCCAGCGCGCGATGCTCATCAGCGTGCCGTGCTTGGTGAACGGGGCGAGGCCGTTATTCGTCCGGTCCGCCTGGAGGAGCTGCCAGAAAGTGGCCTCGGCGGTGGCGACATCAAATCCGCTGGCGGGCGGGGCCATGCCGATCACCAGCACGGCGGCCGCGAGGAACGAGCTCCCGGCGAGCGCAATGACGCGCAGCAGGACCCGCGGGGACCGGTAGTCGGCAGCAGGCTCTGGTCGCATGCCTGAAGGCTACGAACCGCGATCTTGAACGGGTACCGTACCGTGGTCCTGCCGTGGGGTGGACCTTCGGGCCGATCAGCGGGTGGGGTGGCCTATGGGGGTCGAACCCATAACCTTCGGATCCACAATCCGATGCTCTGCCGGTTGAGCTAAGGCCACCGCGGGCGAGGTATGGTCGCCCATCGGTCCGGCGGCGGTCAACTCAGGCCAGGCGGGTCAGGATCCCCTCCCGATCGAACGCCCAGGAACCGAAGATGAGCATCACCCCGATGGCTCCCGCGACCAGCGCGTCACCCATCAGCACCTGCTCCATGGTGAATGTTGCCTGGCCGCCCAGGAACTGGAGGACGGCCACCGCGACGATCGGCAGGACGACGAAGCCACCCACCTGTTGGGCAACCCGCGGATCGTCCACCCGACTGCTGACGATGACCCCCAGCAGCACGCTGAACAGGCTGATGAGCGGGACAAGGGTCAGCATGGCAACCAGCCAGACGTCACTGAAGACCAGGCTCCTCAGGCGCGGATCGGCGATCCAGCCGTTCACCAGGCCATAGAGCACGTACACCAACCAGGTCGCCAGCAGGGCGGGGGCTGCCGCGGCAACTGTCTTGGCCGCAATGAATTCGGGAATCTCCAGGGGCGTGGCCAGTTGAGGCTCAAGCGAGCGCGTCTGCCGCTCACCGATGACCGATTGCGAGGCAATGACCATGGGCACCATGGCGGGGATGAGCAGGAAGTAGGCCATGAAGTTGCTGACGATGAACCCCTGGGCGGCCAACTTGGGCGGCATGCCGGGGAAG
>JAHFBB010000020.1 GCA_023250255.1 Chloroflexota bacterium
CGCGGCGGGCGCGGCTGGCGAGAGGGGACCCAGTTCAGCTCGAACGCGCGAACCACACGCCAGATCGGTCGCCGCCTTGGTCGCCGCGCGCTGCCCGGAACCCTTATCGCGCTGCGCGGGCCCTTGGGAGCGGGCAAGACCCAATTGGCGAAGGGTGTTGCCGAGGGTCTGGGCATCGACTCCGTGGTGAATTCACCGACATTCATCATCGTCAACGAACACCGGGGGCGACTGCCGCTGTTTCATGCGGATGCCTACCGCCTGGCCGATGGCGCTGAAGCGCGTGCCGCCGGCCTGTTCGACGAACGGCAGGAATCCGGGGTGACCGTGATCGAGTGGGCCGAACGTGTCGAGGAGTGGCTGCCGGCGGATCGATTGGAGATCGATCTGGCGATCGACCCGACCCGGCCGGGGCGCCGTGCCCTGCGCTGGCGGGCGATGGGCCCGCTCCATGATGCCCTCGCCCGGTCTGCCCGCCTGCGGAGCGAACCCTCCAGGTGATCATCGGTCTGGATGCGGCCAGCCCAGACGCCTCGGTCGCCCTTCTCGAACCCAGCGGTGAACTCATCCGTTCATCGGTCGGCGCGGCTGGTGGGCAGGGTGAAGACCTCTTGGGGATCCTCCTCGACCTCCTTGCGGACGCCGACCGCCGGCTCACGGCCGTCTCGGCCATTGGTGTTGGCCTTGGCCCAGGGTCGTTCACCGGACTGCGTGCGGCGCTGAGCCTCGCAAAGGGCCTGGCGATTGGCCTCGAGCGACCGATCGTTGGCGTGCCGAGCCTGTGGGCCTGGCTTGAGTGCGAGCCCAACGCTCAGGCCGCGCTCAGTCGTGCCGGAGCAGCGCAGGTCCATCTGCTGCTCCGCGGTTGGCCAGAGCCGCGATTGGTGGCGGTCGATGCTCTCCCGACCGGGCTGGCGAACCATCCGGTCGTTGCGTCGCTTGATCTGGCGGCTGAGCGTCATCTGACCTCGGCCATCGGTCCGACCGGGGCCGCCGAAACGATCGGCCGGGTTGCGGCTCGCCGGCTGGCTGCCGGCGACGCCGACGACGTGGCGCGCCTGGAACCGCTGTACAGCCAGCTTCCCCGCGGAATCACCCGACTCGACGAACGTGAGATCCGATGGCTGTGATGGATCGGATCACGGTCGAGCCGATGGTGGTCGCCGACATCCCGGCGGCGCACGAGATCGAGCGTTTGAGCTTCAGCACCCCCTGGCCCGCGCAGGCATTCCATGATGAACTCACCACCAACGGGCTGGCGCATTACGTCGTCGCCCGGCGCAAGGACCGTGTCGTCGGCTTCGCCGGTGCCTGGCTGATGGTCGACGAGGCGCACATCACCACCTTCAGCGTGCACCCAGATCACCGGCGCAGAGGAGTCGGACGCCGACTCCTGTTGGCCCTGATCGATCGTGCGCAGGCGCTGGGCGCCGTCCGCATGACCCTCGAGGTTCGGCCGTCCAACCGCGCGGCCCGGGCGCTCTACCGCGAGTACGGATTCAACGACCAGGGACGGCGCCCGGGGTATTACACCGACGACGGCGAGGATGCGCTGGTGATGACCACGCCCGCCCTCGACGATCCGGGGTTCCAGGACCTGCTGGGATCCGTGCGCCACCGGCTGGAGGCCTCCGCGTGAGCGCCGCGGTGCGCATCCTCGCCATCGAGACCTCGTGCGATGAGACCGGCGTGGCCATCATCACCGACGGTCGCCGGATTGAGGCGAACGTGGTGGCCAGCCAGGTCGCCCTGCACGCGGCTAGCGGGGGAATCGTCCCCGAGGTGGCCGCCCGCCAGCAACTTCGCTGGATCGGTCCGGCGATTTCCGAGGCGCATCGCCTGGCAGGAACCGACTGGCGCGACATCGATGCCATTGCGGTGACCCACGGCCCCGGCCTCATCGGTTCGCTGCTGGTGGGCGTGGGGGTGGCCAAAGCCCTCGCGGTCAGCCGAGATCTGCCGCTCATTGGGGTAAATCACATCGAGGGTCACATCTATGCGAACTGGCTGACCGATGACGATCCATCCAGCGAGCCGCTTGAGCCCCCGTTTCCCTTGCTCTGCCTGGTCGTCTCGGGCGGGCATACCCAGTTGATCCTGATGGCCGGTCACGGCCGCTATCGGCTCCTGGGACAGACCGTTGACGATGCCGCCGGAGAGGCGTTCGACAAGGTTGGACGATTGCTTGGCCTGCCGTACCCGGGCGGTCCGGCCATCTCGGCTGTCGCCAGCGACGCACGGCCGGTCACGCGCTTCCCGCGCGCCCGAACGGCCGGACGGTTCGACTTCAGTTTTTCCGGATTGAAGACCGCTGTCATGCGCGAGGTGGAGGGCTATCGGGCGCGGGGCGAACCCATCCCGGTGGACGGTCTGGCAGCGGCCTTCGAGGAAGCGGTGGTCGGCGCGCTGACTGCCCGGACCGTTACGGCCGCGGAGGAATTCGGCGTGGCGGCGGTGGCCCTTGGTGGCGGTGTCGCCGCCAATCGCACACTCCGGGCAACCATGGCCGAGCGCCTGAACGGTATCCCGCTGCTGGTCCCGCGTCCGGCCTGGTGCACCGATAACGCCGCCATGATCGGTGCCGCGGCCGCCGGCCATTTCCGGGCGGGCGAGCGGGCTGACCGCAGCCTGCGAGCGGTACCCTCCCTGGCCCTGCCCTGGACGACCGGATGACGAACCGACCGCCCACCCCGGGCGAACTCCAGCGCCTGTTGCGCCGGGAGGGCCTTCAGCCACGGCACAGCCTGAGTCAGAACTTCCTGACCGATGACGACGCCCTGGACAGCATCGTCAGCGCGGCGGATCTGACGGCTGGTGATCGTGTCCTGGAGATCGGACCCGGGCTGGGCGTCCTCACCCGTCGCCTGCTGGCCGCTGGCTGCGAGGTCATTGCCGTTGAGATCGATCCCCGGCTGGCCGAGTACCTGCGCCGCGAGTTCGATACCGAACCGCACCTGCGGCTGATCGAAGGAGATGCCCTTGGCCTGGACCCCGAGGAGCTGTTCGTCGGCGGCGGCTACAAGGTGGTTGCCAACATTCCGTACCACATCACCAGCCCGTTGCTCCATCTCGTGCTGGGCGGTCCACATCCGCCTGACGTGGCGGTTCTGCTCGTCCAGCGCGAGGTAGCCGAGCGAGTTGCGGCCCCGGCGGGTTCGATGTCCTACCTGTCGGTATTCGTGCAGAACATCGCCGAGGCGGAGGTGGTGGCCCGGGTCCCGGCGGCCGCCTTCGAGCCGGCCCCGGATGTCGACTCGGCGGTCCTGCGGCTCATTCGCCGCCCAACGCCTGCCGTGGCACTGGACGACGACCGGGATGGATTCCATCGGATTGTGCAGGCGGGGTTCCGTCAGCGACGCAAGCAAGTGCACAACGGACTGAGTCGTGAGCTGCCGCTGGATCGCCCCGTTGTCGAGGCGGCGCTTGCCACGTGTGCCATCGCGCCGGATCGGCGCCCGCAGACGCTGACGGTGGACGAATGGGTGTGCCTGTTCGGCGAACTCGGTCCAGCGTTGGCGGCGCTGCCGACATGACCGACGGCCGCGTCCTCCGCCTGGAAGCCCCGGCCAAGGTCAACCTGTGGCTGCGAGTGCTCGAGCGTCGCGCGGATGGCTTTCACCAGCTTGAATCAGAGCTGGCGCTGCTCGATCTGGCCGATGTTCTCGTCCTCGAGCGCGGTCCCGGGCGGTTGGTCCTGGAGCCTTCCGAGGCCGAACTGGCGGAAGATGCCAGCAACCTGGCCTGGCAGGGGGTTGCGGCAGGATTCGGGCGCTGGCCCGCCGGATGGCGGCTGACCCTGACTAAGACCATTCCGCTGGCTGCCGGTTTGGGCGGCGGCTCATCGGATGCGGCTGCAGCCTGGCGGCTCGCTCGTTGTCTGTTGTCCGGGGTCGATCCGAACCCGTCGCCGGCGGAACTGAGCCGGCTTGCGCTGATCGGAGCCGATGTCCCGTTCTTCGCGGCGGCAACGCCGTCGGCCGTCGTAACTGGGATTGGCGAGGTGATAGTTCCCCGCGCCGCTCCCGAGCCCGATCCGATCGTGCTCATTCACCCTCCGTTCGCTCTGTCCACGGCCGCGGTGTTCGCCGCCACCATCCCGGCCGATTGGTCGCGACAGGCCGCCGCGGGTGACGAGTCGCGGAACGACCTGTTGCCGGCCGCACTTCGCCTGGCTCCGGCGCTGGGCGACGTCGTGGCGGCAGTGCGCCGCGCGGGGTATGAGGGGCATCTGTCCGGATCGGGTCCAACGGTCTGGGTGCGGGAGCCCGATCCCGAGCGTGCACATGCCCTGGCGGAGCGCCTGACGATTGCCGATCTGCGCGTCAGCCTGACCCGTCTGCGGACCGAACCCGCTAGCATCGCCACGATGCATACCCACGATTCGCCTCGCGGCCGCTCATGACAGGGCGACGGGTCATCCAGATTCCGAATGCGCCGGCGCCGGTCGCACCGTACAGCCAGGCCATTGTTCGGGATGGTCTGGTCTTTTGTTCGGGCGCGGTTGGGACGAACCCAACGACCGGCCAGCTCGTCGACGGCGGAGCTTCCGGCCAGGCCGGTCAGGCACTCGAGAATATCGCGGCCATTCTCGAAGCGGCGGGCTCCGGTCTGGACCTGATCCTGAAGGCATCGATCTTCCTGGTCGACATGGCTGACTGGGCAGCCGTCAACGACGTCTATCGGGAACGCATGCCCCAGCCATTTCCGGCCCGGACGACCGTGGTCGTGCAGGCGCTGCCGCTCGGTGCGCAGGTGGAAATCGAAGTCCTGGCCGCGGTGCGCAGCGAACCGTCATGAGCGCGGTGGCCGGCCTTGTGCTGGCAGCCGGGCAGGGGACCCGCATGCGTTCGCGCCTGCCGAAGGTGCTCCATCCGCTGGCAGGACGCGCGATGATCGACCATGTCCTGGCCGCGTGTGCCGCGGCGAACCTGGATCCGCTGGTCGTGGTCACCGGGCACGGCGGAGACCAGGTCGAGACCGCCCTCGGCAGCCGTCCGGTCGTTCGTCAGGATCCCCAGCGCGGAACGGCGGACGCGGTGAAGATCGGTTTGACCCGCATCCCCGAATCGGCCCAGCAGTTGGTCGTCACCATGGGCGACGTGCCGTTGCTGCCCGCAGAGGCCATCGAGGCTTTGTCGAGTGCCCAGGCCGGCGCGGATGCGGCCATCGCGCTGCTGGCGGTGGTGATGGGCGATCCCTCCGGCTACGGCAGGATCGTGCGTGATTCAAGCGGCAATGTGGCCGCTGTCGTCGAGGAAGCCGATGCCGACGCGGCGGTCCGGACTGTGGTCGAGATTAATTCCGGGACGTACTGCTTCGACCTCGGCTGGCTCCGATCGATCATCGACAGCGTGCCGCCGAGTGCGTCGGGGGAGTACTACCTGACCGATCTCGTCCGGCTGGCGGTCGATGCCGGACGGCGAGTGGTGGTGGTGACCGCCGATGACCCACTGACGGTGACCGGCATCAATGATCGGGTCCAACTGGCTGCGGTCGAGGCTGCGCTCGTCGCTCGGATCATTGCGGCTCACCAACGGGACGGGGTCACCGTGGTCGATCCGGCCACGACCCGGATCGACGTCGAGGTGACCATCGAGCCGGATGCGCGCATCGAGCCGTGGACCATCCTCGCTGGTACGACCGCCGTTGGGGCAGGAGCCATCGTCGGGCCGGGGAGCGTGGTGACCGACAGCCGAATCGGCGCCGACGCCCGGGTGGTGGCGTCCTGGGTGGAGTCGGCCGAGGTCGGGGTGGGAGCACGGATCGGTCCGATGGCCCATCTGCGGGCGGGCAGCGTCATTGGCCCGTCGAGCGAGGTCGGCAACTTCGCGGAGGTCAAGAACACCCGTCTCGGACGGGGCGTCCGCCAACACCATTTCAGTTACCTGGGCGATGCCGAGCTGGGCGATGAGGTCAATGTGGGCGCCGGCACCGTCACCGCCAATTTCGACGGGTCGACCAAGCACCGCACGGTCGTCGGAGCGGGCGCATTCCTCGGGGTCGACACGACCCTCCGGGCGCCGCTGACGGTGGGCGAGGGAGCGACGACCGGCGCCGGCAGCGTGGTCATCCATGACGTGGCACCCGGCGAGACGGTCGTGGGTGTTCCGGCCCACCCGATCAGGACCGGCCCGGACGAGCATGCCTGACGGAGCGACCACCGGCAGTTGGGGGCTCGATCTGCTGCTGGTGTTGATCCTCATCGGGATCGGCGGGTTCTTCGCGGCCTCCGAGATTGCGCTGCTCACCGTCAAGCGTCATCGGCTCGATCAACTCGCCGAACGGGGGAATCGGTCCGCCGACGTCGCGCGTCGGCTGACCGAAGATCCGAATCGGTTCCTGGCGACCATCCAGGTGGCGATCACGTTCCTCGGCTTCCTCGCCTCGGCCGTCGGCGCCGTGTCCCTGTCGGGCTCGGTTGCGCGACTCATCGAGCAGGTCCCGTGGACGTGGCTGCAGCAGTCGGCGGACACCATTGCCTTCCTTCTGGTCACCCTGCTGATCGCGCTGGCCTCGATCGTGGTCGGCGAACTCGTGCCCAAGACCCTCGCCCTCAACTACCCCGAGCGGCTGTCGTTGATCGTCTCGCGCCCGCTGAAACTCCTCGAGCGGGTGCTGGCGCCGCTGGTGTGGGTCGTGTCGCGGATGAGCCTGGTGCTGGTCCGCCTGCTCGGTGGCCGCGAGAGACCGCAGGCCGGCTTCCTGTCGGTCGAGGAGCTGAAGATGCTCGTCGCCACCGGCTCGCAGCAGGGTCAGATCGAGGAGGTCGAGAAGGAGATGATCCACGGGGTCATCGAGCTTGGCGACACGAGCGTCCACGAGGTCATGATTCCGCGGATCGGCATCCGGGCGGTGGAGGTCAGCGAGCCCTTGGCCGAGATTCTCGCGTTCGTCATTCGCGCCGGCCATTCACGGGTCCCGGTCTACGAGGAAAGCCTCGACAACATCGTCGGCATTCTGTACGCCAAGGATTTGTTGTCCTACCTCGACCCCGCCTCGCCGGGTCGAGCCGACACCATTGATGTGCGGGCCCTGGCACGACCGGCGTTCTACGTGGCCGAATCGAAACGGGTGGACGAACTCCTTGCCGAAATGCGCGCGAATCGGCGCCATCTGGCCATCGTGGTGGACGAATACGGGGGCACCGCTGGCCTGGTGACCTTCGAGGACATCGTCGAGGAGATCGTGGGCGACATCCAGGACGAGTACGACACCGAGGAGTCGCTGGTCGAACCCATGGAGACCGATGATGGTCGAGTTGCCTATCGGATCAATGGTCGAGTGACCGTCGATGATCTCCGCGACCTGTTCGGCCTGGGCGATGCCCCCGAAGTGGACGAGGAGGAATACGACACCGTTGGCGGCCTGGTCATCCACCGCGCCGGCCGGATTCCGCTTCCGGGTGCCGAGATCGATTTTCGCGGGGTGACCCTCCGGGTGGCAGTCGCCGACTCACGACGGGTCAGCACGGTCATCGCCGAGCGGAAGGCGCCGGCCGAACCGCCCGGCGGGGCGGACGAGGAGCCGACCGGCTAGACGGCCACCATTCGGTGGACCAGTTCGGCGAGCTCCGCGCCGCTGTCACCTGGAATGGCCAACTGGTCGAGTTCGGCGATCGCGCGATCGCGGAACCGGCGCGCCTCGCCGAGGGTGTATTCCCGGGCGCCGCTTCGTTCGAGGATGGCGAGCGCTTCCGCCGTTTCCTCGTCGGTCATGCTGGCGGCCGATCCATCCGCAGCTCGCGGTACCGGCAGGAACAATTGCTTCAGCCGGTCGGCGTCGGCCGATGCGGCGTTGGACAGCGCCCAGATGACCGGCAGGGTCTTCTTTCGGCGACGGATATCGCCCGCCTCGGTTTTGCCCGAGTCGGTGCTCTCCCAGAAGGAGCCCTTCACGTCATCGGCCATTTGGAAGGCAAGACCCAGGTCAAATCCGAAGCGGCGCATGGCCTCGACGACGGTCTCGTCGCGACTGGCCAACATGGCAGCTGCCTGGACGCCGGCCGACATCAGCGAGGCGGTCTTCTTGCCGATCATGTCGAGGTACTCCTCGACGCTGACATCGAGCCGGCTCTCGAAGCTCATATCCAGGTACTGCCCCTCGCACAGCGCCAGGCAGGTCTCGTCGTACATCTGCATGAGCTCCAGGATTCGTCGCGCGTCCTCCTCGGTCTCGTTCTCCGCCGTGCGCAGGCGGTAGAACGCGAGGCGGGAGAGCGCGAACAACGCGTCTCCGGCGTTGATCGCCATCGGGATGCCCCAGACCGCCCACACGGTCGGTCGATGGCGCCGTTCCCGGTCGCCGTCTTCGATGTCGTCGTGGACGAGGCTGAAGTTGTGTCCGAGTTCCACCGCGGCCGCACCGGGCAACGCCCTTCGTGGGTCCCCGCCAAGGGCCTGGTAGACGAGCAGACCAAGCAGCGGGCGAATGCGCTTGCCTCCGGCGGCCTCCTCGTCCAGGCCCAGGTGATAGGTGAGCATCTCGTACAGCGGGGCCACCGAGGCAGAGCGCTCGGCCAGAACGGCGGCCATCTCCTCCTCGATCTCCTCGATGAGACGGCTAAACTCGGCCGAGATGTCCATTGGCCAAGGGTACCCGAGACACCTCCCGCGGTGAGTCCGCGCTCCCGCCTGTACCGGACCGAGGCGCTTGTCCTGCGGGGCCTTGATCTGGGCGAGGCGGACCGGGTCCTGACCGTGCTCACGCCGCGGCTCGGCAAGCTGCGAATCATCGCCAAGGGTGTCCGCCGGACGAAGTCGCGGCTGGGCGGGAGCCTCGAGCCGCTCGGCGAGGTGGATCTCCAGTTGGCGGTCGGACGAACGTTTGACGTCGTCACCCAGGCGTCGCTGCGCGACCCGCACCTCGGACTGCGCAACGACCTGGCCGCCACCGCGGCTGGCTGGTATCTCGCCGAGCTGTGTGACCGGTTCTGCGAGGAGCGCTCGGACAGTCTCGGCCCGTATGAGCTGCTGTCGAGCGGGCTATCGGCTCTCGACAGTGCCGGCACGGCCAACGAGCGTGACCTTCTGCTGCGCTGGTTCGAACTCCATCTGCTTGACGCGACCGGCTTCCGACCCGAATTGAATCGATGCATTGAGTGCGGATCCGAAATTGGTCCGCTGGGCAATGCCTACTCGCCGGTGGCCGGCGGGGTCATCGGTCCCGAGTGCGCTCACGCCGCGTTCGACGCTCGACAGATCACCCAGGCCGCGTTGACCCTGCTCCGCCATCTCCAGCGCTCATCGCTCGAGGTGGCGCTCGACGTCCGTGTGCCGGCAGCCGTCCGTCGTGAGACCGAGCGCCACCTGCATGCCACGATCAGCGCGGTCCTCGAACGCGAACTCCGGAGCCGCGATTTCCTGGACGAGGTGTCCCATCAGGCCCAGCCGGCGGTCGTCGGGTAGACTCGGCCACCATGCCCGCGCCGAACATGGACGTCATCGTCAGCCTCGCCAAGCGGCGAGGTTTCTTGTTCCCCAGCAGCGAGTTCTACGGGGG
>JAHFBB010000170.1 GCA_023250255.1 Chloroflexota bacterium
AGGCCTGGGGCGGGGGACGAGGCCTGGCCGGGGGGCGGGGGGCGAGGGCGAATTGACCGGTCAGGGGCTGGACAGAATGGCTCCCGAACCGTCACTGCGGCCAGTCGCCAGCAGTCCGTCGTCGACCTCGATCACCGAGTGGGGGATGGGAGCCGCCGTGTCGTCGTGCTGGATCCAGTTCAGGCCATCGGTCGTGTTCCACCATCGGAAGGGCTCGCCGGTTCCGCAATTGCAACCGCTGCCGATGGCAAAAACATGGCCGCCAGCGTCATAGGCCAGGAAGCCGCCGCCGACGTTCTCGAGGAAATCGGCCGTGACCGGCGCGCTCTCCCAGGTGACCCCGTCGAGCGACCGCCAGGCGGCGAAGCCCTGGATCTCGCTGTCCGCAACGACGTCCGGGTAAGAGCCGTCGCCGATCACAATCAGCCCAAGGCTGCTGTCGAGGGCGAACCTGGCCGACCCGGCGAACGCCGTTGAGCCGAGAGGTAAGTCGTGCTGGGTCCAGTGGCTGCCGTCGTCGGACGTCCAGAACACCGGGAACCCGTAGAGCTCCGGCTCGCACGGGTTGACCGGACAGGTCGCCGCGGTGGTCACCGGCAGCTCGCGATTGGCCCCGCCCACCGCCAGCCAGCCGTTGGCGGTGGCTGTCACGCTCGCCACCGAACTCCATTCGTTGGACCGATGGACCTCCTGCCAATCGCGGCCGTCGGTCGAAGTCCAGAGGACCGCATGTTCGATGCCATCCGCGTCCAGGACGGAGCCACCGAGGATGAAGATCGAGCCCCCGATCAGGTCGTTGAACCTGGTGGTATAGGTATCGGCGATATCGGTTTCGAGCCAGGTCAGACCATCGGTCGAGGAGAGGAATTGGTGCACTTCTTCCACCTGTGCCGGGTCGGGATTGAGATCGCGCACTCCTCTTGCGACCAGCCAGTCCGGGGTTGCGGCCACCTGATACAGCGTGCTTCCGGCAAGTCCCTGCAGGGCCACTTCGTTCCATGTTCGACCGTCGACCGATGTCCATATCATGCCGGCGTAGGCCTCGAGTCCCGGGCAGGCGTCGCAGCTGACGGGGCCGCTGCCGCCGACCGCCACGAAGCCGGGGCCGCCGGCGGTGAGGTCGCCGACACCCGAGCCGGGGAAGGTGGCCACTGGCGTCCACGTAACGCCGATGCCCGGGGGGAGACTGGGCGTTTCGGTCGCGGAAGGTGTCTCGCTGGCGGCCTGGCTTGGGTTCTGGCTTGGGTTCTGGCTTGGATCAGACGCTGACGGCTCGGGCGTTCCGCCAAGCCAGTTCCCGGCCACGACCAGCACCAGAATGGTGACTACGGCTGCTGCCGCGATCACCATCCACGGTCGGAGCGGCGACGCGGGCGATCCGTGCGGCGGCTGGTCCGGGGGCGACGGGTCCGACGGTGCGGTCATCTGGGTTCCATGACTATGCGCCCTCTGGAGCGCAATGACTAGGTCTGCAGGAGGGGTGGGCGAGATGGTGCGTGCGTGCAGGAGGGTTGCCGTAATGGTGAGGTGCGTGGGGCGCACGCACGGGGAACTAGGGGTTTCGGACGGGGGACTCAGGGCCTGTTTGTGCGCGGGACGCACGCCGCCGGGCTGAGGTGGCTGCTGCATCCCAGTTGTAACCGCCCCACGCACGCGCCGTTGGGAGAAGCCAGGTACGCACGCGGCGGCGATTAGGGGACGAGGTAGGTCACGACCTCGGTCTGGGCGGCTACGAATCGGCCGAGGGAGGTGGAGCGGATGGCCTGGAGGCGCAGGTAGTAGGTCTGGCCACTGAGCAGATCGGCGGTGAGGAAGGTGGCATCGGTCTGGGTGGACAGGGCCGCCAGGTAGGGGTCGCCGGTGAGGTAGGAGGGCTCCGGGTTGGTGGTCGAGTAGACAAGCTTGTAGTAGGTGAAGCAGGCCGCGGGACCGGCATAGGGCGACCACGACAGCCGGGTGCCGCCGGCGTCGGCGGTGACGGTCAGTCCGCCCAGGGCGACCACCGGCTTGGCGGCGGCGGACACGACCGGCGAGGTGGCCACGACACCGCCGTCGGCGTTGAAGGCGGAGGTCCGGTAGAAGTGGGTGGCCGTGTCGGACGCGTCGACCGCGGAGGTCGCGGCGAGGTCGGTGGTCCACGAGCCGTCCAGGGTGACGGCGCCGCTCATGGCCTCGGTCCCTGCCCGGAGGGTGGCGTAATGATGGAATCCGATGCCGTCGTAGGCGGACCACAGCAGGACCACGCCGCCGTCGCACGGCTTGGCGAGCAGGCTCAAGGGACCGGTCGTCTTTGGTGTGGCGGTCGGGATCTCGGTCGGGGCCGGGGTCGGCCTGGGGGTCGGGTTGGCGGTCGCTGCCGGGGTGGGCTGGACCGATGGCGTGGCCGTGACCTGTGGCGTCGCCGTCTCGGCGGTGGGATGGGGGCTGGCTGGCAGGACGATGACCGGCACGCTGGTCGGCTGGGGCGTGATGGTCGGACTCTCCTGGCCGACGTTGAGCTGGCGGGCACCGAATACCGCGGCGACGAACAGCACTGAGGCAAGGATCCCCGGGGCGAGCCCGCGGACCCAGGCGAGCCCCAGGCGACGGGCCGGAGCGGTGGCCAGCTCGGTCAGCAGTCGTTCGCGGAGAGCCGCGGCGAAGACCGGGTCGGGGGTCGCGTCGTTGGTGCCGCGGGACCGGGCCGCGGCGTCGCGCAGGTCGCGTTCCAGGCCGGGATCGAATGCGTCAGCCGACATCGGTCACCTCCATTGTCAACTGACCACGGAGGGCAGCCAGCGCTCGATGCAATTTCACCGCGAAGGTCTTCGGGGAGCAGCCCAGGACGGCGGAAGCTTCCGCCGGGTCGAGATCGTCGTAGTAGCGCAGCCGAATAACTCGTTGATGATTCGGTGGTAAGCGGCGCATGGCACGCTCGATCTGATCGCGGTCGTGGGTGGTGGCCCACGGCTCGTCGGATCGGTCAACCCAGATCGGGCGGCCGGCGGCGTCGCCGTCGAGCGCCAGGGTGCGGCCGCTGCGACGGACGTGGTCGACCACGGCATTGGCCGCCACGCGGTACAGCCAGCCGCCGTATGCCTCGTTGCGGAAGCTGCCGCGGCGGAGGGCTTCCAGGCTGCGCTCGAACGCGGTCGCGGTCAGATCCTCGGCCACAGCGTGGTCTCCCAGGCGGCGATAGACAAACCCGTAGATTCGGGGCAAATAGAAGTCATACAGCTCGTTGAACGCGGCTGGATCGCGCTGCGACGCCACCCGGGCGACGAGTGCCCGCTCGTGCTCGAGTGGAAGGCGGCTGGCTGTCCGGCGTTCCATGAGCTGCGGAATGGTCGACGGTGCGCTCGGGCGGGGCAATGACCCGCCGGTACCAGTCGGGTTGGGCGGGTCGCCCGCCCGAGCGCCACGTGTCTTCAGCTCGGAATGGTGACTGTCACGGCCGCACTGAGGCCGATGAGGT
>JAHFBB010000171.1 GCA_023250255.1 Chloroflexota bacterium
CAACGTCGGTGACTGCGCCGGACGTGGTGCGGACCTGTTCGAGTCCACCGCCGCCGAGAACATCGGCGCCATGATCCTGGGTGTCGGCGTGTACGCCATCGCCGCCGCCGCCGGTTGGCCGCATCCGGAGGCATGGATCTTCTTCCCGCTGGTCGTCCGGGCGTTCGGCCTGCTGGCCACGATCGTCGCCATCTTCTTCGTCCGCGGTACCGAAACCGAAGACCCGATGAACATGCTCAACCGCGGTTACTGGGTCACGACCATCCTGTCCGTTGGGGCCCTCGCGTTCGTCACCTACACGATGATGGACACCGGCGGTACCACCGCCAACGGCCTGCCGACCTGGGTCTGGTTCTTCTTCGCCGGCTGCGTTGGCCTGTTGACCAGCGTCGCGTTTGTGTACATCACCCAGTACTACACCGCCGGCGGCTGGCGCCCGGTTCAGGAGATCGCCGAGGCCAGCAAGACCGGTCCGGCGACGAACATCATCAGCGGCACCGCGGTCGGCTTCGAGACCACCGCGGTCACCGCCATCACCATTGGTATCGCACTGTTCGCCAGCCATTGGCTCGGCTCACAGGCCGATCTGGTGAACACCGCCGGCCACGACGTGGGTGGCATCTTCGGAACCGCCGTGGCGACCATGGGCATGCTCATGACCACCGCCTACATCCTGGCAATGGATACCTTCGGACCGATTACCGACAACGCCGGTGGGATCGCCGAATTCAGCAAGGCCGAGGGCGGTGCCCGGGAGATCACCGACCGACTCGATGCCGTGGGCAACACCACCAAAGCGCTGACCAAGGGCTATGCCATTGCATCGGCCAGCCTGGCGGCGTTCCTGCTGTTCAGTGCCTATATCGACAAGATCAACCTCATCCAGGGTCGTCGCATCCTGGCCGGCATCGAGGATGCGCAACTGCTGACCTCGGTCAACCTGGCCGATGTGAGCGTGTTTATCGCGGCCCTGATGGGCGCGACGCTCGTCTACTTCTTCAGCTCGCTCGCGATCCGCGCGGTCGGCACCACCGCCCAGTCGATCATCGTCGAGGTCCGCCGTCAGTTCCGCGAGATGCCGGGGATCATGGATTACAGCCAGCGCCCCGACTACGCCCGGGTGGTGGACATCACCACCAAGGCGGCGCTGCGCCAGATGATCCTGCCCGGTGTGGTAGCCGTGGCGACCCCGATCGTCGTCGGGCTGCTCCTGGGCTACGAGGCCATTGCCGGAATGCTGATGGTGGGTACCATCGCCGGCGTTCTGCTGGCCACGGTCCTGAACAACGGCGGCGGAGCCTGGGACAACGCCAAGAAGTTCATTGAGTCGGGCCATCTGAAGGACGAGAACGGCGAGGTCATCGGCAAGGGCACCCCCGCCCACGCGGCAGCGGTGGTCGGTGACACGGTGGGCGATCCCTTCAAGGACACCGCCGGCCCATCGCTCCACGTGCTCGTCAAGCTGCTGGCCACCATTACCCTGGTGCTGGCTCCGCTCTTCATTCGCTGAGCGGACTGACCGCCGTGGGGCTGGTCTTTCAAGCGGCGGTCATCGGTCTCATCCAGGGGCTGACCGAGTTCATTCCGGTCAGCTCGTCGGCGCACCTGGCGCTCGCTCCGTGGCTGTTCGGCTGGGAGGAGAGCACCCTGGTCACCAGCCTCGAGTTCGACGTGTTCCTCCATCTGGCGACGCTCATCGCCCTGCTGGCGTTCTTCTGGACCGATTGGTGGCGCCTCATCCGTGCCGGCTGGGCCAGCGTCCGCGAGCGCCGCATTGGGGCCGATCCGGACCGACGGCTGTTCTGGCTGCTGGCGCTGGCGACCATCCCGGCGGCTCTGATCGGTTTCGTGGGCGAGGACGTCATCACCAGCGCGTTTCACGGTGACGACAGCCTGGGGCGGCTGGCTATAGCCGGGTTCCTGGTGGTTGGCGGTGCCCTGCTGTGGATTGCCGACCGGATGGGATCGCAGAAGCGCGACCTTGCCAACGTGGGCACCGGCCAGGCCATTGCCATTGGCTTCTCCCAGGCGGCCGCGCTGCTGCCGGGCATCAGCCGTTCGGGAGCGACCATTGCCACCGGTCTGTGGTTCGGATTCAATCGAGAGGCAGCCGCCCGGTTCAGCTTCCTGCTGGCCACGCCCATCACCCTCGGTGCAGGCCTGTATGGGTCTCGCCACCTGCTCACCGCCAGTTATGGCACCGATGAATGGCTGGCCATCGCGGTGGGCTTCGTGACTGCCGCCGTCTCGGGTTGGATCGCCATTCGGTTCATGCTGAACTGGCTTCGCCATCGGTCGCTGGCGGTCTTTTCGATCGAACGATTCATCCTCGCGGCGGTGGTCGGGGTGGCCGTCCTCGCCGGCCGCTGAGGTCCTCCGCCGGCTTTGACACCCGGAAGAGCCGCGCCTACAATCCGCCGGTCCCACGGTCTCAACGGCCCGGGGACCCCTTTCTGGCCCGCCGAACGGCCAGCTTCAGGCACCGTCTCCGGGCGGCACGGCCTGGAGCCTTTTTTCTTACCAGGGACGTGATGAACAACAAGCCCGTCTACCTCACTGCCGAGGGTCTCGAGCGCCTCAAGGTCGAGCTCCAGCAATTGATCACCGTGGATCGGCCGCGGGTTGCCCTGCGTATCCATGAGGCCAAGCTGGACGGCGACATCAGCGAAAACGCCGAATACGAGGACGCCAAACAGGAGCAATCGTTCCTGGAGGGCCGGATCGCAACCATCGAGGTTCAGATCCGCAACGCGGAGATCATCTCCCACCCGAACGGCGACAAGGTCCGCGTCGGCTCCACGGTCGTGCTGAGCAGCGCTGACGGCAAGGAGACCTACACCATCGTTGGGTCGGCCGAGGCCTCCCCGCGCGACGGTCGGATCAGCAACGAGTCCCCGGTTGGCGCAGCCCTGATGGGGCGCAAGAAGGGTGACGTGGTCACTGTCACCGCCCCCGCCGGAGCCATCGACTACACCCTGGTCAGCATCAAGTAGATCGGGCGGCCAGCATGTTCTGGGCCGATGAGATCGCGGCCAGCGCGAGCGGTCCGCAGGTCATCAACGATTCGAAGACCCCCTCGGGGACCGTCCATGTCGGTAGTCTCCGCGGCCCCGTCCTGTGGGACGTCGTCTGGCGCGCACTCCGGCAGCGCGGCGTGGAGGCTCGCTACCTGTACGGGGTGGATGACCTGGACCCCATGGATTCCCAGGCCCTGCTCACGCCGGACGCGGTGGACCGATACATGGGCGTCCCGCTGTCCGCGGTTCCGGCACCGCCCGGCTCCGCCGCCGCCAACTACGCCCGCCATTTCGTCGGCGAACTGTTCCTCTCGACCTTCAAGCCGCTGGGCCTCGACCCGGAGCTGTACTGGATGAGCGAGCTGTACCGAGCCGGCACCATGGATCCATTCATCCGGATCGCTCTCGACGCCGCGGCGA
>JAHFBB010000172.1 GCA_023250255.1 Chloroflexota bacterium
ACTGACCATGCTCTGGTGGACCGCTGCCCGCGGACCGATGCGGGCTGGCGCACGCTCCTCGCTCTTGGTGTACATCAGCCAGCCGGTCTCGTACAGGTCAATCCCCGGTTCGCTGTCAAGGAGATCGATGTTCGCCTTCCAGTAGGCCTCCACTGTCCCGACATCCCGCCAGTAGCCGCGAAACTCGTAGGCGAACACCCGCTGGTCCGCGGCCACCATTGCCGGCAGGACGTCGCGGCCGAAGTCCAGGCGCTCCGGACCGAGGACGTCGCGCAGCAGCGGCCAGCTGAACACGTACACGCCCATGCTCACCAGGTTGGTTGTCGGGTTGGCGGGCTTCTCGACGAATCGGCTGACCCGGCCCCGCGGACCGACTTCGAGGGTCCCGAACTGGTGGGCGACCTCCAGCGGAACGCGGCGGACCGCGACGGTCAGGTCGGCTTTCCGGTCGCGGTGCAAGGCGAGGAACGGGCGGTAGTCCATCTTGTAGATGTGATCCCCGGCCAGGATGACCACCAGTTCAGGATTGCGTGTCTCGATGAAATCGAGGTTCTGGAGAACCGCGTCTGCCGTTCCGCGGTACCAGTCACGCGGCCGACCGCGGCCGATGTACGGCTGAAGCAGCGAGACCCCGCCCCGACTCCGGTCGAGGTCCCAGGGTCGGCCCACACCGATGTGATCAATAAGCGAACGCGGGGCGTATTGGGTGAGGATCCCGACATCGGTCAGTCCGGAGTTCACCGCGTTCGACAGGGCGAAGTCGATGATCCGGTACTTCCCGCCGAATGGCACGCCCGGCTTCGCACGCACCGCCGACAGGATGGACAGCCGCTCGCCCTCGCCGCCGGCGAGGATCAGGGTCAGGGTAGTGCCGGGCATGCGGCGGTCGCCTTAGCGACGACGTCGGAAACGGGCGAGGTAGGGCAACAGACCCAGCAGGGCAGGGATGAGGAACAGCGGAGCGAGCAGCCCGGCGCTGAAGGTATCGGTCGTCGCGGCCGGTGCCGGAGCCCCGGTAACGGTCGGGGTGGCGGTCGGAATGGCCGAGCACAGGTGAGGATTTCCCACGCAACCAGACGGGAACGGACCGCCTGATTGGCTTGGATCGGGCGTCGGGCTGGCGAGCAATTGGCCGCAGAAGGGCTCGCCATATCCCTCACGTCCGTGGAGCGGAGCCGTGACTTCGGTGGCTTTCGACTCGGCCAGTTCACCGTTGTTGAATCGATCCACCCAGCCCGCAGCGGCAGCAACCCAGCGACGAGGCCGACCCTCCTGGACGACGTATTGGACGACGTCGAAACAGCCGTCGGGATGCCATTCGTCGACGTGGTGAACGTTGTCGCGGGCCGGAACAGTGCCGACCAGGAAGGGCATCGTTTGGGTGGGCCCACAGCTCTCGGTCGCGCCCATTCCGCTGAAGCGACACACCGACGCCATGACGATCCCGTCCGGTCGTTGGAAGTCTTGACTCGGAACGGACTGATGGCCATTCCAGTCCCACGGATCGTTCAGGGCGCGCGTCATGAACGCCTGCCACAGGTACAGCGGTCCATCGGCGGAAAAGAGACCTTGGCCGAACCTGTTGGACATCGGCTCATTGTTGCTGTTGCCCATCCAGACCCCAACCGTCAGGCTGCCGGGCACGTAGCCCATGGCAGTGACGTCCTTGTAGTCGTTGGTCGTTCCGGTCTTGAAGCCCGCGTGACGCCGGATCCCGTCGGGGGTGGTCAGTTGGGCTCGCTTGCCCCACAGGACGTTGCGCTTCGGGTCGGTGTTGCCCTCGATGATCCAATGCGGCAGATACGCCTCCGCCGGCGTCATCGGCGCCGTGGCAGCAGGCCCGTCCGTCGCGCGGGAATAGACCACGTTGCCATCGCGGTCCTGGATCTCGATCACCGTCGTCGCGGGGTGGACGACACCCTGCTGGGCGAACGCGCTGTAGCCCTGGGTCAGGCCGGTCAGGCTGACGGGCACCGTCCCGAGGCCAAGCGTCAGTCCCGGATCGAGATTCATCGTGTAGTCGTAGCCGGCGATGCCCAGCTCCTCGGCGAGCCGGGCGGTCGTGTCAGGCCCGGCGAGGTATTGCATCTGGACCGATGGCACGTTCATCGAATAGCGCAGTGCGTCGGTCGCTAGGACCGGCCCGTGCTCCTTGATGTCGGCGTTCGTTGGCTGGTACGAGCTCGACTCGGTCCCGAACTCGGTGACCGCATCGAGGAACATCGTCGACACGGTCGCTTCACGCGCCCGGAAGGCCGAGGCGTAGACGATTGGCTTGAACGCCGACCCGGGCTGTCGATTGTGGTGTGCGGCCACGTCGTACGCACCCTTGACTCGATCGTCGGTCTGGTTGTAGTAATCGACGCTGCCGACGTAGGCAATGATCTCGCCGGTCGCCGAGTCGATGGCCACCAGCGCACCGTTGTGCACATTCTTGTTGGCCAGGGCGGTCACCCACTTCGCGACCTCGGTTTTGGCGACCTGCTGGAGCGGGTAGTCGAGGGTGGTCGTGATCCGATAGCCGCCGGTCCGAATGGCCTGGGCGGGGTCTGCAATCCCCAGCGAAGCCAGGATCCGCTCCACCTCGCGCTCTACCTGGAACGAGAAGTGGGGCTCGAGCAGCGGGTAGACGACATGGCCGGGATTCATCTGCTCCCAGGTGGTGTTGATCGCCACGGTGTACTCGGCGCTGGTGATGTACCCCTCGTCGAGCATCCGGAACAGGACGCCATCCCGCTCGTGGATGGCCTCCACCGCGCCGTTCGGGTTCTGGTACGGGTCGAGCCGGCTGGGGCGCTGGGGCAATGCCGCCAGGAAGGCCGCCTGCGAAAGCGTCAGTTGGGAAATGTCGGTCAGGCCAAAGTAGTTCGCCGCCGCGGCTTTGATGCCATAGGAGCCGTTGCCGTAGTAGATGAGATTGAGGTAGGTCGCCAGGATCTTCTCCTTGGCTGGGCGGAAGCCAAGCTGCTCGGCGTAGTAGGTGGTGACCTCCATGGCAAAGATCTGTTCCTGGATCTTGTCCTGGAACCCGCGACCCTCGAGGAAGGTGAGGCTTGGTGCCGGGCAGACGTCGCCGCTCGAATCGTCGGTTGGCGGGTCACCGGTGAGGTCTCCGGCCGACGGGTCAGCGGAGGCTGTCTCGCTGCTCAGGACGATCGAACCGGCGTACTTGATGACCTGCTGGGTAATGGTTGAGGCGCCCTGCACGATGTGGCCCGCCTGCAGGTTGGCGAATGCAGCGCGAGCGATGCCGTTGGCGTCAACCCCGTTGTTCGTCCAGAACGTCTGGTCCTCGCTCGCCACGGTCGCGTTGACGATGACATCGGGCAGCTCTGCGAACGACACGGCTTCGCGGTTCTGGCATTCGAACCGCGCGAGCAGGACCGTACCGCTTCGGTCGTAGACATA
>JAHFBB010000173.1 GCA_023250255.1 Chloroflexota bacterium
ACGATGACTGAGGGAGCAGCCTCCGACCGATGAGCGGGCGGACCGCGGCGTACCGAGCGCTGCGGCCGCTCCTTTTCCTGACGGATTCGGAATGGATCCATCGGGTCAGCCTGGGCGCACTGGCGTTCGCCGCTCGGTCCGGCGTCGGCCGCTCGGTCCTGTCAGTCGCGGGCGACGTCGGCCCGAACTCCGCGATCGAGGTCATGGGTCTTCGCTTCCGAAATCGGGTCGGGCTGGGTGCGGGCTTTGACAAGGATGGACGGGCCACGCTCGGTTGGGCTGGCCTGGGACTGGGTTTCGTGGAACTCGGCACGGTCACGCCTCGGCCGCAGCCGGGTCAGGCGCGGCCGCGTCTCTGGCGGCTTCCGGTCGACGAGGCGCTCGTCAACCGGATGGGATTCAACAACCATGGGGTGGCGGCGCTGGCAGCCGAACTGAAGGAGGTTCGCCCGACGTTGCCACCGGGATTCGTGGTCGGGGTGAATATCGGTCGCAACGCCTCAACGCCCGATGCCGAGGCGGAGCAGGACTACGGCGAGGCGGCGGAGGCCTTGGCCGGCCTTGCGGACTACCTGGTGATCAACGTCAGTTCGCCGAACACGGCCGGCCTGACGGACATGCAGGACCCCGCACGCCTGGTTCAACTCGTCGAAACGGTCCAGCGAGCGGCTCCCGGCACGCCCGTGCTGGTGAAATTGTCGCCGGACCTGGCGGACGCCGATTTCGTGGCGGTCGTCGACGCCTTGCGATCGTCCCCCGCTCGCGGGCTGGTGTTGAGCAACACGACCCGGGCGCGCACCGGCATTCGTTCGGCGCTGCCCGACGGCGCGGACGTCGGCGGACTGTCCGGCGCGCCACTGTGCCTCCAGATGGTTGGGCGCCTGGCTCTTGCCCGGGGCGTTGCAGCCGACCGGTTCGTCCTGATCGCATCGGGCGGAATCAGCCGTGCCATCGACACCAGCCGGGCGCTGAGCGCCGGGGCCGACCTCGTCCAGTTGTGGACCGGCCTGGTCTACCGCGGACCGGGGCTCATTGGCGAGGTGGACCGGGCCGCTCAACGGTGGTCAATGGGTGAGGGCCGCTGGTAAGATCACGCCATCTAGCCAGGGGCGCGGGCAGGACGCGCCGCTCCATGGTGGAGTACCCCGCCCAATGTCCGTTGACGCTTCCCCCTCGGCTGCGGCTGCCCGTGCCGCCGTCCCCCACCTGGTGACACCGCTCCCCGGCCCGCGAGCGCAGGCGCTCATGGACCGTGACGGCGCGGTGGTGAGCCCCTCGTTGACTCGGGCCTATGCCCTGGCCGCCGCCTCGGGAAGCGGGTACACCGTTACCGACCTCGACGGCAACCGCTTCCTCGATTGCGCGGCGGGGATCGCGGTGGCAAGCACGGGTCACGCCCATCCGCACGTCGTGGAGGCCATCCAGCGCCAGGCGGCGGAACTCATCCACATTGCCGCAACCGATTTCTACGAGCCGCGCTACGTGGAACTGGCCGAGCGGCTGGCGGCCCTGGCGCCCTTCGAGGAGACCGCCAGGGTGTTCCTGTGCAATTCCGGAACCGAGGCGATCGAGGGTGCCATCAAACTCGCCCGCTACCACACCCGCCGACCGGGACTCATTGCCTTCGAGGGTGCCTTCCACGGCCGGACGATGGGTGCCCTGTCGCTCACCAACAGCAAGCTCAAGCAGCGTGCCGGTTTCGGGCCCCTGCTGCCCATGGTCTATCACGCGCCGTTCCCGCGACTTCGCTCGTGGCGGGAGGGTACTGGCGGCGACGGCAGCGCCGAACTGGAGGTACTCCGCCGTTCGATCCTGGGCCGGCTGATTGCCCCGTTGGACGTGGCCGCCATCGTGATCGAGCCCATCCAGGGTGAGGGCGGCTACTTCGCGGCGCCGCCGGCATTCCTCCGCGGACTCCGTGAGATCTGCGATGAGTACGGAATCGTGCTCGTTGCCGACGAGATTCAATCGGGCATGGGCCGTACCGGCCGCTGGTGGGCGATGGAGCAGGCCGGCGTCGAACCCGATGTCATCACCGTCGCCAAGGGCATCGCCTCGGGCATGCCGCTCGGCGCGTTCATCGGTCGCGAGTCGCTGTTCACCTGGCCGGCCGGCGCCCATGGAAGCACCTTTGCCGGCAACCCGATCTGTTGCGCAGCCGCATTGGCCACCCTGGACGTCATCGAGGACGGCCTGCTCGACAACGCGGCCCGCATGGGCGCGCGCCTGAAGGCCGGCCTGGAACAGGTTGCCGCCGATTGTCCAGCGGTCCGTGACATCCGCGGCTGGGGCCTGATGGTGGCCGCCGAGTTCGGCACGCACGACGAGGCCAATGCCGTCCAGGCGGCGGCCTTCGAGCGGGGCCTGCTGGTCCTCGAATGCGGCGAGGCTGCCATCCGCTTCTGCCCGCCGCTGATGGTGGACGAGGCCGCGGTGGATACCGCCATCGGTCTGTTCGCCGAGTCCCTCGCCGCGGTCGGTTGCCCGGTCCGGCCGTTGCCGGGCATGGACGAGACCGGGGGCTGAACCACGACCTCCAAGGTCGTCCCGCTGGCCGAGGCGATCGCCGCCCACGTCCACGACGGCGACCTGCTGGCCGTCGAGGGATTCACCCACCTCATCAGCTTCGCCGCTGCCCACGAGATCATCCGCCAGGGCAGGCGCGACCTGACCCTGGCACGGCTCACACCGGACCTGGTGTACGACCAGCTGGTGGCGGCAGGCTGCGCTCGCAAGCTCGTGTTCTCGTGGCTCGGCAATCCCGGGGTGGGCTCGCTCCACGCGGTGCGGCGAGCGATCGAGGCACAGACCCTCGAGATCGAGGAATACAGCCACTTCGGCATGGTCGGCCGATACGTTGCCGGGGCGGCGCGGCTGCCGTTCTACCCGCTCCGCTCGTACGCCGGCTCTGACCTGCCGACTGCCAACCCGTTGATCCGGAGTGTTCTCTCGCCGTACGACCCCGCAGATGAGATCGCGGTGGTGCCTCCACTCAACCCGGACGTCACGATCATTCATGCCCAGCGTGCGGACCCCGACGGCAATACTCAGGTCTGGGGTCTGGTGGGGGTGCAACGCGAGGCGGCGCTGGCCGCCGAGCGGGTCATCGTGGTGGTCGAAGAGCTGGTGGATGAGGAGGTCATCCGCGCCGATCCCGACCGGACGCTGCTTCCCGGGGTGGCGGTTACGGCCGTATGCGTCGAGCCATTCGGCGCCCACCCGTCGTTCGCCCAGGGTCACTACGATCGCGACAACGCGTTCTACCGCGACTGGGACGCCATCAGTCGCGACCCGGCGAAGCTGGACGCCTGGCTCGACGACTGGGTCCGCGGCGTCCCCAACCGCGCGGCCTATCTCGCCAAGTTGGACCCCCG
>JAHFBB010000174.1 GCA_023250255.1 Chloroflexota bacterium
AGTTGCGCGGAGCAACCAGACTTCTGCCCACGGGTCGCTCGCCGGCCGATGGTGGAGCCAAAAGAGACTGGCCCTCGCCCTGGCAGGAACTGCCGTCCTGTTGGTGGTGGTCGCTGGATCGACCATCCTCGGGAGCCTCGGTGGCCTGTTCGGACCCATCCCCGGCTTCGCTCCGGATGACTCCCCGGCCGAGATGCTCGTTTGGAACCCGGCAACGGAGTTCCAGATGCCGCCGGACCAGAAGAATCCGAGCCCCGATGGGTACGGCAACCCCGGGGTATGGAGTTATCTGCGAAGCCTGACCGACTCCGACGATCCAACGAGCTACCTCCTGCTGCCGAATTTTCAATCCGCCCCGCCGCACTGGTACGAGCGGGACCTCGTCAACCTGATCGTCGGCTACGACGCGAGGCCAGGCGTCATCACTCTCCACGGTTGGAGCGACGGCATTCGTGACCATAACCACGATGCCATCCTCGGCTGGCGAAGCCCGGTCGCCGGCACGATCCACCTCCGCGGCGCGGTTTGGTCACCGACGCCAAGTTGCGGTGAGCCGGCGGATGGACCGACCTTCACGATCCAGCTCGACCGTTCGCTCGTGGCCAGCTACCCACTTGGGCTGGGCGGATCGAAGGACCTCGACCTCACGGTCGAGGTCGAGGCTGGCCAGTCGTTGTATTTCAGCAATGACCCCGGCCTCGACGCGCGCTGCGACAACATCTTTCTCCGGCTGACGATCATCGGCAACTAGTCGGCACACACCGCGGCCAGTACCCTTCCGCCACGGTGACGACCCCCTCTCGCGGGCTCATGGTGGCGAACCTGGTCGGCCTGCTGGTGGCCGCCGCCTTCGTCCGCTGGCTGGTGCTGCCGATCCCCGGCCATGGCGGCGACGTGGCGGTCGTGGCGGGCTGGGCGGAGCGGCTGGCCGAGGTCGGACCGTGGCGGTTCTACGACGGGGGCTTCTCGATCTACCCCGCCCTGCTGTACCTCTACTGGCCGCTGGGGGTCCTTCTCGATGGTGGCACGCTCGACGTCACCATCAAGGGCCTGTCGATCCTCTTCGACCTGGGGCTGGGGGTCGTTCTCTATCGGCTGGGGCTCCGGCTGGGCGGTGGCCCGGCCGTCGGGCTGGGCTGTGCCGCCCTCTACCTGTTCAATCCGGCGGTGATCCTGGCGGGGCCGATCTGGGGCCAGATCGACTCTGCCGGTACCCTGTTCTTCCTGCTCGCCCTGTGGGCGACGGCCGATCGCCGATTCGGCTGGGCGGGCGCCCTGGCGGTCGTGGCAGGCCTCGTCAAGCCCCAGTTCGGCCTGGCCCTGCTACCCCTGCTTGCGGTCGCGCTCGCCGAGCGCGAGGGTCGGCGCATGGCGCTCGGCCGTCTGACCGCCGGCGGCCTGGCCACGGCCCTGGCCGTGCTGGTGCCGCTGCGCCTGTCCCCGATCCAGTACCTGGACATCCTCGGCAGCACCGCCATCAGCAAGCCGGTGACGAGCGCCAACGCCTTCAACCCCTGGGGGCTGCTGTTCGGCTTTTCCCAGCCTGATGACTGGCTTGTCTGGATCGGAGCCGCCCTGCTGGTGACCGGTCTGGCTGCCTCGCTGTGGCCCCTGACAAGGCGTCGAGACCTGGTGGCGCTGCTGACCGTGGGAGTGCTGCTGGTGTTCTCGTTCTACTTCCTGCCGACCCGGGTGCACGAGCGCTACCTGTTCCCGTCCACCGCCCTGCTGGCAGCTCTGGTCTTCGCCGTCGGCGATACGGATCGACGTCGCCGCGCCGTCGGCTACGTCGTCTTCAGCCTGGCCTTCGCCGCCGGCCTGGTCTACGCCTTGCTCGACACGACCAACTTCAGCCTGCCGCCGCCGCTGGCCGATTGGTGGCTGTCTGCGCCAGCCGTCTGGCTGATCGGCCTGACGCTCATGGGCAGCGCACTGTGGTGGGTCGGGGAGTTGGTTCGCAGGCGAGACCAGTCAGCCACGGGAACATTGAGTCAGGCAGCTACGATCGAACCTCAGTGAAGGTAGAAACCATGGCGAGGCTCGCACGATGACCATCCGTCCCGCCCGCAGCAGCGTGGTGATCCTGCTGCTGGCCGCCGGCTGCAGCCCGGCCGCCAACCCGAGCGCCACCGCCAGTGCGCCGACCAGCGCAAGCGCCAGCGCGACCCCTTCGAGCGACCTGCCGGAGTCGTCGCTCGCCCCGACGACCTCAGCCAATCTGATCGACGCGATCAACCTGGCGCCCCGCGGACTGCTGACGATCGAATTCACGGACTGGAGCCTGACCAAGGCACAGGCCGGATTCCCCGACCTCAGCGGCGACAGCCCCCAGGCGGATCGCGATGCATTCCTGCTGACCATGCAAGGCACCATCAATCCCCCGGCGCCGCCGACCGAATTCGCCGCCGGCACCCTGGCGAGGTTCGCCCGTTTCCAACGCGACAGGTGGGGATTCGACATCCTGGATCTCGAATGGGAAGCGGCTGCGTTCGCCAACGATGGAACCCGGGCCGGGTCGGCCACCATCATCCGATTCCCGGAGGGCTTCGACCTCGATCCATTGCTGGCATTGCTCGACGAACGGGGGTATACCTCGCAGGTCCGCAACGGCGTCACCATCCGATCACACGATTACTCGTCTGAGCCCTGGGCCAATGCGTGGCTGGAGATGCTCAACGTAGCCATCTACCCCGACCAGCGGACGCTTGCCCTGTCGTCGCTGCCCGACGCCCTCGATCCGTTTGTCGACGCGGCCGCCGATCCTGACGACAGCCGAGAGGATCGCCAGCCATTCATCACCGCCGCCGAGGCACTGGACGATCCGAGTACCGCCTATCTCAGTGACGGGGCCCACCTGTGCACGATGCTCGACCCCGGCAACATGCCGGTGCCCGAAGTCGTGCAGGCCGAGCTTGCAGCCGCCTCGCCGCTCAACCTGTATGCGACCCTCGGGATCGGCTACGCCCGGGCGCACGATCCCATTGGCCGGATGGTCTTTGCATATGGCTTGCCGACCACGTCCGCCGCCGACCTGGCCGGGCGGCAAGGGCTGGCGACCAGCGGGCACTCCGTGCAATCTGAAGGCCGGACCTACAGCGAGTTCTTCACGGTCGAGGACGCCGTGGTCGACGGGGTGGTCCTACGCCTGGAGCTCACCCCGCATTCAGACTCACCCCGCTACCTGTTCCTGGGGGTCTTTCTGCGGGACATGTCGTACGCTGCCTGCGCCCTCTGACGTGCGTTCCATTGCCCTGGGCCTCGTGGTCCTCCTCGCGACCTCCTGTTCCGCTGCGCCGAGCGAATCGCCATCGGCCTCGACGCCGGCGTCAGGCGGCCCGTCTGTCGAGCCGACAGCCTCGAGCGCCGCG
>JAHFBB010000175.1 GCA_023250255.1 Chloroflexota bacterium
GCTCGGATCTGTGGTGCCTGGGTGACGTCGTCGGGCGTGGCCCTCACCCGAACGAGGTCATCGAGGAGTTGCGCCGGCTGCGCGTGCCGACCGTCCAGGGAAACTGGGACGAGGCGGTTGGTCTGAATCGGGGCCAGACCGGCTCGCAGTTCGCCAGCGAGGAGGCGGAGCGGGCAGCCGATGCGTCATTGGTGTGGACCACGGACCAGGTCAGCGATGCGAACAAGGGCTGGCTGCGCACCCTGACTCTGTCCCTCCGAATGCCCATCGGCGAAATGACGGCGTTGGCGTTTCACGGTTCGCCCTACCGCACCACCGAGTATCTGTCCGCGGACAGACCGAGTCGCGTCTTCGCCCGGATTGCCGCTGACGAGGGGGATCAGCTGTTCCTGTTCGGCCACACCCACGATCAACTGGACCGCGAGGCCGGAGTGGTCCATTTCGTGAACCCCGGAGCCGCTGGCTGCCCGACCCTGCCGGGATTGGCGCCATGGGCGGTGGTCGGGGTCGAGGAAGGCACGCTGGCGGTCGAGTTCCAGACAGCTGCGTTCGATCAGGATCTGGTGCTCAATGATCTTCGCGCCGCGCGCATGGACCCCGACCTGCTGACGGCGCCGCCGCTCGGGCGTGCCGCCGCGCGCGTCTAGCCGGACTTCGACTCCCGCTCGTAGGGGCGTCCCACGGCGGCCGGGGCCACGCTGCGCCCCACCACCCCGGCCAGCACGATGATCGTGATCAGGTACGGCAACGCTTCGTAGAACTGCAGCGGGACGGCGGTCAGGATGTCGCCGAGGCTCCCCTCGGGCGGCGCGAATCGAATGAGCCGCTCGATGCCCACCGACGACCCGAACAGGATGGCCGCACCGAACGCACCGAGGGGCGTCCACCGCCCGAAGATCAGGGCGGCCAGGGCGATGTACCCCCGCCCGGCGGTCATGCCGCCCTGGAAGGAGCTGCTGAATTCGATCGTCAGGTAGGCTCCCGCCAGCCCGGCGAAGATCCCTCCGACGATGACATTGCGATAGCGCAATTTGATGACATCGATCCCCACCGTTTCGGCAGCCTTGGGGTGCTCGCCCACCGCCCGGGTGCGGAGACCCCAGCGGGATCGGAACAAGAGAAACTGCAGGAGGAGCACGCTGACCAGCATGCTCAGGGCGATTGGTCCAACCGCCACGAACGAGTCGATCAGCCAGCCGATCACCGGCAGGTCAATGATCGCCGCGGGGACTGGCAGCGCACCGAATTGACCGGCCGAGGTCGGCGGGTGCTGGCTGATGAGCAGGTTGAGGTATCCGGTAATGCCGAGGGCGAAGATATTGATGATCGTGCCACTGATGATCTGATCGGCGCGAACCGTGATCGAAAGCCAGGCATGGACCGCCGAGACGGCGCAGGCAGCCGCGATGGCCGCAAACAGACCGATGAGCAGCGCCGGCGTGATGCCCATCGGTCCGGCGGGGGTATGGACGAAAGAGTTCACGATCGACGCCGTCCACCAGGCAACGAATGCCGCTGTCAGCATCATCCCCTCGATTCCGATGTTGACCACCCCTGACCGCTCGTTCATGAAGCCGCACATCGCGCCCAGCGCGACGGGCACGGTCGCGGCAACCACCACCGGCGCAACCACCGGCAGGTGACCGAGCAGGTAGAAGACGAACTGGATGAACAAACCGATGATCGGGATGTCAAACAGGAAATCCATGGGTCAGGCCTTCCGCCCGTACGACGTAGCCAGCTGGGGTTCGTCGGCGCCCCTGGCGTCCGATCGGACGCGGAAGATCGTGCGCACCAGGACTTCGGCGGTGAGGAAGAACAGGATGACCGCCTGGAGCACGCTCACGATCTGGACCGGGATCTCGGCTTCGATCTGCATCGGTCCGGATCCAGCCTGCATGGCGCCGAACAAGAGTCCTGAGAACAGGATCCCCAGGGGATTGGCGCGTCCGAGAAGGGCCACCGCGATGGCATCGAAGCCAACCGTGGTGGAGAACGAGGCGGGCATGTAGTGCACGTCGCCCAGGATCTCGGTCGACGCCGCCAGCCCGGCAAACAGGCCGCACAGGCCCATGGTGAAGATGATCAACCAGCGCGGATTCATGCCCGCGTAGCGAGCGGCCTCGCTGTTGGCCCCGGTGGTCCGGATCTCGAATCCGATGGTCGAGCGGAAGAGCAGCCACCAGACGATGGGCACGGCCGCCGCGGCAATGAGGATGCCGGCGTGGCCGGTGGTGCCCATGATGATCGGCAGTTGGGCGGCGATGATCTCGTCGGTTCGGGCGTAGGTCACGTTTGAGCCGCGCAGTGGACCGCTCACCGCCCACGACAGCAGGAAAATGGCGAGGTAGTTGAGCATGATGGTGGTCACCACCTCGTGCGCACCGGTGAAGGCCTTCAGCACGCCGGGGATGAGGCCCCACAGCAGCCCGCCCACCATGCCGGCGAGTAACGCAACCGGAATCGCCACGAATGGCGACGCGTCGTTGACCAGCAGCGCAATCCAGGTCGTGGTCAGCCCTCCCACCAGGAACTGGCCCGTCGCACCGATGTTGAACAGCCCACCTTTGAAACCGATGCCCACCGCGAAGCCCGCCAGGATGAGCGGGGTGGCGTTCGCCAGGGTCCGGGTCAGCGCCTCCCATGACCCGAAGGCGCCCTTGAATAGCGCACCGTAGGCCCGGAACGGCAGCGTGAGATCAAACGAACCGTTGACCAGGGGGCTTGACAGGGCCATGAAGACCGCCCCCACCACCAGGGCCAGCAGGATGGCCAGGAACGGCACCAGCAGGGTGCTACGCAGCCGACGACCCAGCCCTGCGGTCGACGGCATCAGGCTCCCACCGCAACGGCAGCGGCGCCTGTTCGGCCTCCGGTGGCCATCAACAGTCCGACGGTTTCGCGGTCCGCCGTGCGGCCGTCGAGGATGGCCACGATCCGTCCGCGGTACATGACCGCGATGCGGTCCGACAGCTCCAGCACTTCATCCAGTTCGGCGGACACCAGCAGGATGCCGATGCCGGCGTCACGCCGGGCGATGGCCTGGCGGTGGATGAACTCGATGGAGCCAACGTCCAGCCCACGGGTGGGTTGATCGAGAAGCAGCAATTTCAGCTCGCCCTCGAATTCTCGTGCGACGACCACTTTTTGCTGGTTTCCGCCCGACAGGGTTGACGCGGAGGCGGTAGGAGACGGGGTGCGGATGTCGTACTGGCTGATGGACGCCTCGGTATCGATCAGGATGGCGTCATCGTCCTTCACCAGGCCGTGGCTGTAGGGCGGATGGTAGTAATCGTTGAGCACGACGTTGTCGGTGATCGGGAAGGGCAGAACCAAACCAAACCGATGACGGT
>JAHFBB010000176.1 GCA_023250255.1 Chloroflexota bacterium
GGAACGGTGCTGGTCGGAGAGGCCACCAAGCGGGCAACCGCCGAGGCGATCGCCTACGAGGAGGCGGGGGAACAGCTGCTGAAGGGCAAGACCGCGCCGGTGGCGGCCTGGCGCGCGGTCCAGGTGCTCGGCATGCGCGGCGGCGCCCGACGACGATCGTCGCTGGAGCCGCCATTCGTGGGTCGGGACGAGGAACTGCGCCTGGTCAAGGACCTCTTCAACGTCACCGTCCGCGAGGCGAAGCCGCGGCTGGTGACAGTCATCGGTCAGGCGGGCATCGGTAAAAGTCGGCTGGGCTGGGAATTCGAGAAGTACATCGACGGCGTCACCCAGACCGTGTACTGGCACGCCGGGCGCTCACCCTCGTACGGCGAGGGCATCAGTTTTTGGGCGCTGGCCGAGATGGTCCGCGAGCGCGCCGGAATCGCGGAGAGCGACCCGCCCGAGGAGGCTCGCGCCAAGTTGTCGCCCTGCCTGGCGGAATGGGTGACCGATGCCGAGGAACGTCGCTGGGTCGAGCCGCGAGTGGCCGGCTTGCTCGGCCTGGAAGAGATGCCCACGGGTCAGCGCGAGGAGCTGTTCGCCGCGTGGCGGACGTTCTTCCAGCGGATTGCGGATCGCGGGCCGGTGATCCTGGTGTTCAAGGACCTTCACTGGGCCGATGACGGGATGCTCGAGTTCATCGAGCACCTGCTCACCTGGTCGAAGAGTCACCCGATCTACGTCCTGGCCATGACCCGCCCCGACCTTCTCGAGCGTCACCCCGGTTGGGGGAGCGGCGTCCGCAACGCGACCACCGTCTCGCTGGAGCCGCTGGCGGACGAGGCCATGGGCGAGCTGTTGCGCGGCCTGGTCCCGGGATTGCCCGGTGACGCAGTGGCGGCCATCGTGGCCCGGGCCGATGGCGTGCCGCTGTATGCCGTCGAGACGGTCCGGATGCTGATCGATCGCGGCCAACTCGTTGCGGGCGCTGACGGCAGTTACACCCTGGACGGCGCCATCGACCGCCTGGGGGTTCCGGAGACGCTGCACGCCCTCGTGGCCGCGCGGATCGACGCCAACCCGCCCGAGGATCGGTCGCTGCTGGCCGATGGAGCCGTGCTTGGGCAGAGTTTCACCCTTGCTGCCATCAGCGGCCTGAGCGGACAGAAGGAAGAGGTCGTGCTGCCCGCGCTTGAGCGGTTGCTGCGGCGCGAACTGCTCATCCGGGATGACGATCCCCGCTCACCCGAGCGTGGGCAGTATCGGTTCGTTCAGGCGGTGGTCCGCGAGGTCGCCTATGACACCCTGGCCAAGGCGGACCGTCGGACGAAGCATCTGGCGGCGGCCCGCTACTTCGAGGCGCTCGGCGACGACGAACTGTCCGGTGTGCTCGCCAACCACTACCTCGAGGCGCTGCAGGCGACCTCCCCCGGTCCGGAAGCGGACGCCCTGGCGGCACAGGCGCGGATTGCCCTGCGGGTAGCCGGCGAGCGTGCTGCCGCGTTGCATGCCTGGAGCGTCGTCCATCGCCACCTGACCGATGCCCTGGCGATCACCTCCGAGCCCGCGGAAGCCGCCTCCCTGCACATGGCTATTGCCCAGGCCGGCAACTTCTTGGTTCGGCCCGACTCGGTCGATCATGCGCTCCGCGCTGCCGAATTGGCCGAAGGGCTTGACGATCGGCCCACGCTCAACCGGGCCCGCGGGTTGGCCGGCGAGATCTACGTCAACCGCAGCCTGGGAGCCGATGCGCTGGCGATCCTCGAGCCCGCGGCCGCAACGCTGGCCGAGAACGAGCAGTTTGCGGCCGCCATTTTCAGCCAGCAGGCGCGCATCCTGATGATGACCGAACGCCACGAGGAGGCACTGGTGGCTGCCGAGCGGGCCCTTCGGGCGGCGGCCTTGGATCGCGATACCGAGCAGATCGCCCAGGCGCTCACCACTCGGGGTTCCGCCTTGGGGGGCATGGGTCGGCTGGACGAAGCCGAGGCGGTTCTGCGCGGGGCCATGGTCATTGCTGACCGGGGCGGCCACATCTCGGCCGGCTTGCGGGCTCGGAACAACCTCGTTTCGGCGATCAGCGAGGACACCCCCTACCACGAGATGATGCCCATCTTGAACGACAGCATCGATCTGGCTCGGCGGTACGGCATGGCGGGCTGGGCGGCCCAACATCTGCTGAACACGACCATCGGCCTCATCGAAATGGGCGACTGGGAGCAGGCGGATGAGCGGCTGGCCGAGACCGATGACCTGGCCATGAACGAGTCCCATCTCGGTGCCATCGCCAGCCTGCGAGCCATTCTTCTGGCCGGCCGGGGTGAGGCGCAGGCCAGCAATGAGGCCATTGCCGAGGCGCGACGAGGGACGCGACTGATCGACACCGCCCCGCAACTTACCGACGTGGCCGTTCGGTTGGCGCACGCCTACCTGTTGCTGGGCGAGCCGAAGGCAGCGGTGCAGGCCCTGAAAGGTGCCGAAGGGGGTGGCAACGACCCACTCATTGCCAACGCCGGCGGGATGGCCGCGGCTGTGCTGGCTGACGGGCGGGCGCTGGCATCGTTCCGCGAGCGATTGGTGGGACTGGCCGACTCGCGGTGGTCACGGGCGGCCGCAGCCCAAATCGCGGCGAGCGCCTCGGCCATGGAGGGACGCTGGGACGAAGCCCAGGCTGCCTACCTGTCCGCACTCCCGCGCTTCGACGACATGGACCTTCACCTCGAGGCCAACGTCCTCCGCCTGGAGTTCGCGGCTTATCTGGGCGATCGATTCGCCGATGCCGCTGCGGCGGGTGAGGCCGGAGCGGCATGGTTCGCCGAACGGGGAGCGGAAGGCGTCGTCGAGCGCTACCGGGCCGCCTTCCGCGGAACGCCGGCGCCAGCCGCCGGCACGACCGCCCGCGCCGCGCGCAGCCAGAGCGGAGTCGAGGTGTCGTGAACTGCCCGACGTGCGGCACCGTCAACGCCACCGGAGCCAAGTTCTGCGCCGAATGCGGCACCAAGATGGCCGCCGCCTGCCCAACCTGCGGCACGACCAACGTTCCGGGGGCGAAGTTCTGCGTTGAGTGCGGGACCGGCCTGGGCGCCGCGGCCGCCCAAGCGACCCCGGCCGTTGCCCCTCCACCGGCGCAGGCCGCGGCCGCCGAACGGCGTCTGGTATCGGTCCTGTTTGCCGACCTGGTTGGTTCGACCTCCATGGCCGAGGACCGCGATCCGGAGGAGACCCGCGACCTGCTGAGCCGCTACTTCGATACCGCCCGCGAGATCATCGACCGCTACGGCGGGACGGTCGAGAAGTTCATCGGTGACGCGGTCATGGCCGTCTGGGGGGTGCCGATCGCTCACGAGGACGATGCCGAGCGGGCGGTC
>JAHFBB010000177.1 GCA_023250255.1 Chloroflexota bacterium
GGCTCACCACCTGGACGACTTCCGGACGCCCACGGGTCAGGGTTCCGGTCTTGTCCAGAACGACGACATCGACGTGCTCAGCGAGCTCGAGAGCCGCCCCGTCGCGGATGAGAATCCCGGCCGCCGCACCGCGCCCGGTCCCAACCATGATGGCCGTTGGCGTGGCCAGTCCCATGGCGCACGGGCAGGCGATGATCAGCACCGCCACCGCGCTCGACAGGGCGAGCGGCAGCGAAGGCTCCGGACCGAGCAGCAACCACGCCGCAAAGGTCACGGCCGCGGTGGCCGCGACGGCTGGCACAAACCAGGTCACGACCCGATCGACGAGTCGCTGGATGGGTGCCTTGGTCCCCTGTGCGCGGTCGACCAGCCGGGCAACCTGGGCCAGGGTCGAATCGGGACCAACCCGATCCACCCGAACCACCAGCGAACCCTGCCGGTTCAATGTTCCCGCGGTAACGCGATCGCCCGGCTCCTTGGGCACGGGCATGGACTCGCCGGTCAGCATGGATTCCTCGACCGCCGAGTTGCCTTCGATCACCTCGCCATCAGCTGCCACTCGTTCACCGGGACGGACCACGATCTGATCGCCGACCCGGACTGCCGCGACCGGGAACTCGCGCAGCTCTCCGTTGCGCCGGACCATCGCGGTCGCCGGCTGAAGACGGATCAGGGCGGTGACCGCGTCCGCGGCCTGGCCCTTGGCTCGCGATTCGAGCCAGCGTCCGAGCAGGACGAAGCCAATGATCACCGCGGCGGAATCGAAATAGGTTTCGAGCGGCAGTCCGGCAGCGACCGCGGTCGCGGGTGCCAGGGTGAGGAAGGTGGAATAGGCCCATGCGGACCCGGTACCCATGGCCACCAGCGTGTCCATGGTCAGGTCGCCATGACGCAGCCCCCGGGCGGCGCGCGACAGGAATCGGCCCCCCAGTCCGAACTGGACAACGGTCGCCGGCACCAGCAGCAGCAGGTTCAGCTGCTCCATTGATAGGCCGAAGCCGCCCGGGATGAACCCGAGCGCCATCATCGCCAGCCCAACCGAGGAGGCGATCAGCCCGTCACGGAGGAGAGCCCGTTGCTCGCGACGCCTCGCTCCAACCGACGGGTCGTCAATCGACTCGCTGGTGGCTTCGGGGACGACGTCGTAGCCGGCGGCCTCGATGGCCCGGGTGATGCCCTCCCGGTCGATCCGAGTCGGGTCGAACTGCACCTGCGCGCGCTCGCTGGCAAGGTTGACGGTGGCCTCGCTCACGCCGTCCGCCTGCCGGAGGAACCGCTCGATTCGGTTCACGCAGCTGGCGCAGGTCATGCCAATGACGGCAACGCTGAGTTCGTCGGCAACGACGGGAGATGGGACTGTGATTGGCGCGCGAGTCATTGGTCTGGGCCTCTACGGATACTATGGGGGAGTATCGGTCGACCGTCAATGACGGCCTGCACTGATACCCTCGTGGTCATGGACGTCCTGCTCCTGACCAACGAATTCCCGCCCGACATCTACGGCGGAGCCGGCGTCCACGTGGACGGCCTGAGCCGGGCGCTGCGCGGGCAGGTGTCGCTCGATATCCGAACCTTCGGTGAGCAGTTGATTCGCGAGGATGGCTGGCGGATCACCGGGTTCGGAGAACCCCCCGGACTTCAGGACACCCCGGCGGCACTGCGCCCGGTTCTCGGGGCCTTTGGACGTTGCCTGGCCATGGCTGCCGAACCAGTCGATGCGGACGTCGTCCACTGTCACACCTGGTATACCCACCTGGCCGGATCGCTCCTGCGAGCCCGGGGCCTGCCGTTGGTGGTCACCGCCCATTCGCTGGAACCGCGACGACCGTGGAAGCGCGAACAACTCGGGGTGGGCTACGAGCTGGCAGCGTCGGTCGAGCGTCAGGCCCTCGAGAGCGCGGATGCGATCATCGCGGTGAGCGCGGCCATGGCCGCCGACATCCGTGCGACGTTCACGGTGGACCCCGAGCGTATCCATGCCATCCCAAATGGGATCGACCCGGTCGCCTTTGCGCCGACCGCGAACGTGGACGAACTCGTGGCGCGCGAGATCGATCCGACCCGCCCGTACGTGCTCTTTGTCGGCAGATTGACCGAGCAGAAGGGAATAGCCCATTTCCTGGCTGCGCTCGAATCGATTGACCCGCAGGTGCCCGTGGTCCTCGCCGCCGGCCAGGCCGATACCCCCCAACTGGCGGCCGAGGTGGAATCCGCGGTCAGCGCGGCGCGCGCCGGTCGGTCAGCATCGGTCACCTGGCTGTCGGGGATGCTCGACCAGCGCACCCTCGTCCAGCTGTATGCCCATGCGGCAGTGTTCGTCTGCCCCTCGATCTATGAGCCATTCGGGATCACCAATCTCGAGGCCATGGCCTGCGGCATCCCGGTCGTCGCCAGCCGGACCGGTGGCATTCCGGAGGTCGTGGTGGATGGCCAGACCGGCTTGCTGGTCGACCTGCCGGCCGGTGCGGGACCCATGACGCCGCAGGGCGCCGGGGAATTCGCGTCGAACCTGGCGGTGGCCATCAACCGCGTTGTGCACGATCCAGTTCGGGCCGCCGAGATGGGGGCAGCCGGGCGCCAGCGGGCGGTGGAACAGTTCGGCTGGCCGGCCATCGCCGCCCGGACGCTGGAGATCTATCGGTCAATTACCATCGGCTGACCCATGACTGACGCCGCCCCGATCATCGTTGCCCGCGACCTGCGGAAGCGCTACGGCGCCTTGCAGGCCGTGGACGGCGTGAGTTTCGAGGTCGCCGAGGGCGAGATTTTCGGGATCCTGGGTCCGAACGGGGCAGGCAAGACCACCACCCTCGAGATGATCGAGGGCCTGCGCCCCATTGATTCGGGCAGTGCAACCGTGGACGGCGTCGATGTGGCCGGCGATCCCCGCGGGGTGAAAGCCCGGATCGGCATCCAGCTCCAGTCGTCGAGTTTTTTCGACGAGCTGAGCCTGACCGAGTTGCTCGTGCTGTTCGGTCACCTGTATCACGTGCAGGCGGATGCGCCGGCGCTCCTCGCCGAGGTCGAACTCACCGAGAAGGCCACCAGCCAGGTCCGGACCCTGTCGGGTGGTCAGAAGCAGCGGTTCAGCATTGCCGCCGCATTGGTCAATGATCCGCGAGTCCTGTTCCTCGACGAGCCCACGACCGGCCTTGACCCACAGGCCCGCCGTCACCTGTGGGGGGTGATTTCCCAACTCCGTGACCGCGGGCACACGGTGATCCTGACCACCCACTATCTCGAAGAGGCGGAGGCGCTCTGTGACCGGGTGGCGATCATGGACGGCGGCCGGATCATTGCCCTGGATACGCCCAACGCGCTCATCGACGGACTGATCGCCCGCGGCTT
>JAHFBB010000178.1 GCA_023250255.1 Chloroflexota bacterium
GGTGACCGTGGCCACCGGCATGGCACTCGCCGGTTTGCGGCCGGTGGTATCGATCTACTCGACGTTCTCCCAGCGCGCGTTCGACCAGATCGTCCACGACGTGTGCCAGAACAACGTGCCGGTGGTATTGATGATCGACCGGGCGGGTCTTGTCGGGGAGGACGGCACCAGCCACCAGGGCATGTTCACCCTGTCTGCCCAGCGCTCGATTCCGAACCTGGTGATTGGTTCGCCGCGGGACGAGCAGGAACTGCGCGACATGGTGGTGACCGCCTTCGTTCATGACGGACCGATTTCGATTCACTACCCGCGTGACCCGGGCGAGGATCTGCCCGACAGGATTGGTCGGGCACTGCCCATCGGCACGGGCGAAGTCATCCGGGAGGGCAGCGACCTGCTGCTCGTGGGCTTTGGACCGATTGTCCAGCGGCTGCTCGTTGCCGCCACCGACCTGGCACGCGACCAGGGACTGACGGCCACGGTGATCAACGCACGCTGGGCGAAGCCGCTGGACGTGGCGCTCATCGCACGCCACGCGGTTGGCAAGCGATTGGTGGTGAGCGCTGAGGAGAGCGCAGCCCAGGGCGGTTTCGGCGATGCCGTCCTCGACGGATTGAACCGATCCGACGTGCGGGTGCCCCTGCTGAAGATTGCGCTGGCCCAGGGATTCGTCCATCACGGCTCGGTCGAGGATCTTCGTCGCCAGCAGCGCGTCGACGCAGAGGGAATCACCGAACAGATCCGCGAGGCGCTCCGCGTGCCGGCATCGACCACGCCCGCGGTGGAATCAACCTCAGCCGCTCCCGCTGCCTGACCGCCCTGCCGTGGCCGAGCGGCTCGACCAGCGGATGGTCGCTCTCGGCCTGGCGGACACCCGAGCCGCCGCCCAGGCACTCATTCTCACCGGCGATGTCGAACTTGCCGACCGGCCGGGCCGTCGCCTGACCGCCGGCCTGCGGGTCGCCGCCGACGCCCAGATCACCGTTCGCCGGCGCCCTCGCTGGGCCTCTCGTGGAGGGGACAAACTGGCCGCCGCCCTGTCCGAATTCGCCGTGGACCCCGCCGGACTGACCTGTCTCGACGCGGGCGCATCGACCGGCGGTTTCACCGATGTTCTGCTCGCCGGCGGCGCGCGGCGGGTGTATGCGGTGGACGTCGGCCGCGGCCAGCTGGTGGCCCGACTGGCCGTCGATGCCCGGGTCATCGTTCATGACCGAACCAATCTCAGAACCTTGGACGCGCTGCCCGAGCCGATTGACCTCGCCACCCTGGACCTGTCGTTCATTTCGTTGGCGTTGGCGATGCCCGCCGTCGCGCGGCTGCTCGCGGCCGACGGGCGGGTGGTGGCGCTCGTGAAACCGCAGTTCGAAGCGGGGAGAGAGCAGGTCCCGCGGGGTGGAGTCATCCGTGATCCGACGGTCCACCGAGCGGTGCTCGAACGGGTTCCGGCAATGGCCGCTGCGGCCGGGCTGGCGGCCCGCCGACTGATCGCCTCGCCGCTCACCGGCGGCGACGGCAACCGGGAATTCCTGGCACTGCTCGACCGGGACCCGCCGGCGGCGAACGACTGGCTGGCGCAGATCGATAGCGCAATGGGGGAGCAGGCCTGACGCCGTCCGACGCGCGTACTACGATGGCACCCGTGGCCCGCACCTCCCGCACCGCCCGTCGCGCCCTGGACGTCGAACAGCTGACGGTTGGCTTCACCGGCCTGGAAACCGTGGAATCGCCGATTCATGAGCTCGCGGTCGACACCATGCGCCAGATCGTGTCCATCCGGATGCCCGATTCCCTGGTGGCTCGGGTGGAGACCGCAGCTGCCGCGCGCGGGGTCTCTCCATCGAGCCTGATGCGGGCACTCATCGCCGCCGGCCTGGATCGCTCCTATGCGGCCGTGACCGAGACCGATCTCACCGGCGAACTCGCCTCGTTGCGGCGCGCCGTCGAGCGGATCGCCGCCCAGCTGGCCGCCGAGTCCACCGAGTGACCGCGGGAGCTGGTCGGCGGATCGGGGTGGCGGTCAGCGGCCACCACCCGGCAACCGGCGACGCGCTTGATCGCTGTCGGGCGTGGGCCGCTGCGAATCGGGTCGAGCTGTGGCATGCGCTGGTCGAGTCACCGGAAGACCTGGCGGCAGAAATGGACAGCACCAACCTGCTGGTCGTCCTGGGCGGGGATGGGACGTTCCTGCGCGCGGCACGGGCGGTGGGTGACTCGGGTGTCCCGATCTTGGGCGTCAATCTTGGTCGAATCGGCTTCCTGGCCCAGGTCGAGCCTGCCAACCTGGAGGTCGCGCTGGACGCATGGGGCGCCGGCTCGTACACGGTTGGTGAGCGGCTCCGGCTGGAGGCCACGGTCGAACGTGCCGATGGGACACGCGACAGCCAGCCATGCCTGAACGACGTGGTCGTCGCCCGCGGCGAACGGGTGCGGCTGATCGAACTCGACGTCGAGGTGGGTGGCAGCCACCTGGCCACCTGGCTGGCGGATGGCGTCGTGGTGGCCACGCCCACCGGCTCGACCGCGTACGCCTTCAGCGCCGGTGGCCCGATCCTCGACCCGCGGCTGCGCAACCTGGTCATCGCGCCCATTGCCGCCTACCTGTCCGCGTTGCGCAGCGTGGTGGCCGGCGAGGATCACACCGTCCGGATCACGCTCCGCGAGGCGCGCCACGGGGCGGTCGTCTCGCTCGATGGCCAGTGGGATCTCCCGCTGGAGCCCGGCGAGGCGGTTGTCGTGCGGGCGCTGCCCATCCCGCTGCGGCTGGTCGAGCCGGCGGGCCGCCCGACCTTCTACGACCTGCTGCGGACCAAAGCCTCCCTGCTGCCCTCCTGACCATCGTGGCCGACCCTGCCCTTGCCGAGGCGATTGACGAGTTCCTGCTCGAGCTTCGTGTCGAACGGGGTCTCGCACCACTGACGGTATCCGCCTACCGCCGCGACCTTGCCCAATTTGCCGAGGGAGACACGGATTCCTGGCGTGACGACCCTGCGCCAGCTCAGGCGTTCGCCGCGCGCCTGCGACGCCAGGGCCGACGGGCAACCACCCAGGCTCGCAAACTGGCCGCCGTGCGGGCGTTCTACGGCTTCGCGCTTCGCGAAGGCGTCGCCCATCGGAACGTGGCCGATCTCCTCGACCTGCCACGCAAAGGCCAGTTTCTGCCCGACGCCCTGTCCCCGGAGGACGTGGCAAAGATTCTCGAAGCGCCGCCCGAGAACGACCCGGTGGGCATCCGCGATCGGGCGATCCTGGAGGTGCTCTACGGCTGCGGCTTACGGGTCAGCGAATTGACCGGACTGGACACGGATCGGCTCGATCTGGGTCGGATGGCCGTGCGGGTCATCGG
>JAHFBB010000179.1 GCA_023250255.1 Chloroflexota bacterium
GGGGTCCAGTTCACCGATGTCGCCGGTGTGGAACCAGCCGTCGGCGTCGATCGCCTCGGCGGTCTTGTCGGGCTGGTTCAGGTAGCCGAGCATGATCTGGGAACCGCGGGCACAGATTTCGCCGGTGTCCTCGTCGATCCTCACCTCGGTCGACGGCGCAGGCCGGCCGACGGTGCCGAAGACGAAGTCACCGGGCCGGTTGATGCTGATCAGCGGGCTCGTCTCGGTCAATCCGTACCCCTCCAGGATGAGCATCCCCAGGGCGTAGAAGAACTCGCCAACCTCGCGGGAGAGGGGTGCCGAGCCGGAGACGAAGTAGCGGACCCGGCCGCCGGTCCGGGCGCGGATCTTGTGGTAGACCAACTTGTCGGCGATCCCCAGTTGAAGTTTCAGGAAGAACCCATCAGCGCGTTCGGCGAGGTGGTTCTGGTAACGCTGCCGGCCGAGGCCAACGGCCCAGCCGAAGATCCGCTGGCGGAGCGCCGGCCCCGCCTCGACCCCGGACAGCACCCGGCCGTACACGCGCTCGTAGAAGCGGGGCACCGCCGCCATGACGGTGGGCTGGACCTCCTCCATGTTCGAGGCGAGCCGCTCCATCACCGGTTCGGCGTAGGCCACCGTGGCGCCGTGGGCCAGCGGGATGATCTCGCCGGTCAGACGCTCGAAGATGTGCGACAGCGGCAGCCACGAGAGGAACAGATCGGTCTCGTAGAAGTCGACGATCTGGATGGCCGCCTCGTAGTTGTAGAGCAGGTTTCCGTGGCGGAGCATGGCCCCCTTTGGGTTGGCGGTCGTCCCCGACGTGTGGATGACGGTGGCCACCTGGTCGCGGCCGATTGCCCGCCAGTCCGTCTCCCAGGTCGCCCGTGATTCGGGGGTGTCGCTGCCCCGCGCGATGACGTCGTCGTAGGTGAGCGTCCCCTCCGGCATTCGGTCGGAGGGCTCCATGATCACCACCTGGCTGAGGCTCGGGCAGTCCGCGCGGATCGAGGCGATCTTGTTCGCCTGCTGGGCGTTCTCGACGAAGATCAGCTTGGCGGAGGTGTTGTTCAGGATGAACGCCGCCTGTCCAGGCTCCGACTGGGGGTAGATGGGGCAGGTGATCGCGCCCCGGGCCAGGCTGGCCATATCGGCTATCAACCATTCCGGCCGGGTGCGCGAGATGATGCACACGCGGTCGCCGGGACCGACGCCCAGCGCGTCGAGCCCGAGTGACAGCCGGGTGACCCAGTCCCACATCTCCCCATACGAGCGCGAGATCCAGCGGTCCCCGTCGCCCTCGTCCTCGCCCTTGCGCGACTTCGGCCCCTTCCAGCGGAGCGCCTCCTTGTCCGGCAGGCGCTCGACGGACCGATGGATCAACTCAACCAGGTTGCGTGCCTTTTCCCCCTCCGGGACGGCAAGGGGCTCGATCTCGGTGAGGAGCTTCCGCTCGGCGGGGGTGCTGGCGGTCATCGGGTTGCCTCCGTGATCAGCTGCTGGGCAATGATCAGCCGATGGATCTGGTTGGTGCCTTCGTAGATCTGGGCACCCTTGGCATCGCGCATGAAACGCTCCACCGGATTATCGCGACTATAGCCAGCCCCTCCAAGGATCTGGACGGCATCGGTGGCCACCCGCATCGCGGTGTCCGAGGCGAACAGCTTGGCCATGCTGCTGGCTGTACCGATGGGCTGGCCGGAGTCGCGCAGGCGCGCCGCCCGCCAGGTGAGCAGGCGGGCCGCGTCAATCGAGGTGGCCGCGTCGGCGAGCATCGTCTGGATGGCGCCCTGATCGGCAATCCGGCGACCGAATTGGCGGCGAGCGACCGCGTGGGCGGTGGCCGCCTCGAGGGCCGCGCGGGCCAGCCCCACGCAGGCCGCGGCAATGCCGATTCGGCCGACAGCAAGGCCCCCGAGGGCCACGGTCAGACCCTCGCCCTCGGCACCCAGCCGGTTGGCGACGGGTACCTGGGCGTCGTCGAAGATGAGCTCGGCCGAGACGCTGTCGCGAATGCCCATTTTTCGTTCGTGGGCGCCGACGGCGAATCCGGGAGCGTCGGTCGCGATCACCAGGGCGAGGATGCCGTCGCGGCCCTTGGCGCGATCGGTCGTGGCGAAGGTGACCACCAGGTCGGCATGGGCCCCATTGGTGATCCAGATCTTCGTCCCGTTCAGGCGGTAGCCGTCACCGTCAGCGGTCGCGTGCAGAGCGAGGGAGGCGGCATCGGACCCCGCCTCCGGTTCGGTCAGGGCAAACGCGCCCAAGGCGCTGCCGGAGGCCAGCGGCGGCAGGAATCGGTCCTGTTGCTCGGCGGTCCCGAAGGCGGTGATGCAGTGCTGGGCCAGGACGTGGACCGACAGCGACACCGCCATGCCCATGTCGGCGGCGGCAATCTCCTCGAGGGCGAGGGCGCTGGCCATGGTGCCCATGCCCGCTCCCCCGTGCGCCTCGGCAGTGGCCAGGCCGGTCAGGCCCAAGGCTGCCATCCGCTCGAACAGCGAGCGATCGTAGGTCTCGGATTCGTCGCGGGCGGCCGCGGTTGGGGCCAGTTCGGCCCCTGCAAACGCGCGAACCGTGTCGCGGACCTGCCGTTCGGCTTCGCCGAGGGCGAATGGGTCCGCCATCACTCGACCTTGGACCCCCGCTCGTCGTACTGGTAGAAGCCGCGCCCGCTCTTCCGACCAAGATGGCCGGCGGTGACCATCTCACGGAGAAGTGACGCGGCCTGGAATTTCGGGTCTCCGTACCCTCGATACAGGACATCCATGACGTTGAGCATCACGTCGTTGCCGATGAAGTCGCTCAGTTCAAGCGGACCCATGGGATGGTTCAGGCCGAGTCGTGCACCGGTGTCGATGTCGGCGGCGGTGCCCGTTCCCTCCATCAGGGTCAGGATCGCCTCGTTGATCAACGGTCCAAGGATCCGGTTGACCAGGAAGCCGGGATGGTCCGCGCTGTCGACGACGGTCTTACCGAGTTCGGTGGCGAAGGCCGAGGCGGCCGCGTGAGTGGCGTCATCGGTCTCGCGTCCACGAATGATCTCGATCAGGCCCATGACCGGTACCGGTGAGAAGAAGTGCAGACCGATGAAGCGCGTCGGTCGGTCGGTGGCGGCGGCCAGGGTGGTGATGCTGATGCTCGAGGTGTTCGACGCGAACAGGGTGTCGGCGTCGGCGGCGGCGCTGATCTCCTGCCAGGTGGCACGTTTGAGGGCTTCGTCCTCGAAAATGGCCTCCACCACCAGGTCATGCCCGGCCACCCCTGCGGTGCCCTCGGTCGTGCCGATGCGGCCCAGGATGTCGTC
>JAHFBB010000180.1 GCA_023250255.1 Chloroflexota bacterium
GGATGTAGGCGTAGGCAAAGCAGATGACCGCCGCGGCCAGGAGGGCCACGAAATGCGGCCACACCAGCAGCAGGCTCTGGTTGAGCGATAACAGGGTCGGGATCTGCTGGTTCACCTGGTCGAGCTGGCCGAGCGACCCCGGCACGCTGGCAGAGGTGATGGATGGATTCAGCAGGACCGTGCTGGCCTCGGTGTACAGCGTCGGTGGCAAGAGCCGGTGGAGGAAGGCGTACAGCTGGTAGGACGCCAGCTGGTCGGCGGCCGGGGCGGCCGAATCGATGGGGGCGATGATCGCCAGCAGCAGGTTCATCAGGAAGCGGCCGAACATCGCCACCAGCAGCCAGACGCCAAACCCGACGAGGGCGGCGGTCGCAGCGCGATGGAAGATGACCGACAGCAGCACGCCGAACGCCAGCCACAGCCCGACGTAGACGATGGTCAGCACCAGCCAGACGAACAGCCGGAGCACCTCCGACCCGCCGGGCACGATCCCCAGCCGATAAATGCCGACCCCGCTGATGATCAGGATCACCGACACGAGCACCAGGCTGATGGTCACCAGGGCGGCAACGACCTTGCCGTTGATGATCGCGTCGCGGTGGATGGGCTGTGACACGAGGCGCGGGAGCGTGCCCTGGGCCCGTTCGCCGTTCACCGCGTCGAAACTGAAGGCAATTCCCATCAACGGGGCGACCAGACCGATGAACGAGGCGACGTTGATGTTGATGCCGAAGATCGACTGGTCGGGCGGACCGATGATGAACAGCGCAATGAACACCGCCTGCGCGCCACTGACGTCACTGGCCAGGGAACGAATCCGCTCGGCGGCGATGTACAGCGGGATGATCGCGGCCAGCCCGAGGACGACCATGAGCACCACGAACCGGACGCTCAGGATCTGATCGGCGAACTCCTTGGCGGCCACCACCGCCCAGCCCGATCCGGGCCGGGACCTGATTGTTGGGCTCTCGGTCACGGCGGTCATGCGGCCAGTCCCTCGGCGTGGAGGGCGGTGCGGTAGATATCTTCCAGCGACGAGTTGACCGAGCGGATCGCGGTCAGGCCAAGCTGCTGCGATGCGGCGGCGGCCAGCACCGCCTCGCGGACGGACCGGTCAGCCGAAGCCGGACTGACGACCAGGGTCCAGGTGCCATCCGTCTCGGGGTGTGGTTCGACGCGTTCGACATTGGCAATGGCCGACAGCGCCGCGGTGATCCGGTCGGAATCGGTCTGTCCCTCGAACCGCACCTCGACCTCGCTCCGGTCCTGGCCGAACGATCCGGCCAGCTCGGCCATCGTCCCCAGGCCGATGAGCCGGCCCGCGGCAAAGATGCCCACCCGGTCGCACACCGACTGGACCTGGGCCAGCAAGTGGGAGCAGAGCAGAATCGTGACGCCCCGCTCGTCCACCAGCCGGCGGAGGAGATGGAGGATGTCGACCACACCGATCGGGTCGATGGCCGTGGTCGGCTCGTCGAGGATGAGGATGTCCGGTGATTTCACCAGCGCGTCGGCAATCCCGAGCCGCTGGAGCATGCCCCGCGAATACGTCTCGGCCAGGGTATCGAACCGGTCCTCGAGCCCGACTGCAACGGCGACCTCGCTCAGTTGGGCCTCTGCCGCGGCGCCACGCAGCCCGTTCAGCCGCGCCGTGTAGCGCAGGTTCTCGCGACCGGTGAGGTCGCCATAGAAGCCAACGCTGTCGGGGAGGTAGCCGACCCGGCTCTTGACTGCCAGCGCGTCGAATGCTGGGTCCATGCCCAACACCCGCGCCTCACCCGCGGTCGGCTCGGTCAGGCCGAGCAGCATCAGGATGGTGGTCGTCTTGCCCGCACCGTTCTGGCCGAGCAGGCCGAAGATCTCGCCTGGCCGAACCTCGAGGTCCAGGGCGTCGACGGCCGTGATCTCCCCGTAGACCTTGGTCAACGCCCGAGTCTGGATCGGAGGGGGCCCCGATTGAGCGGTCATGTGGTCTCGGTCGCCTATCGGCGGCCGTAGGTCCGGAAGACCCACCACAGGCCGGCCAGCACGGCAATGATCAGGCCCAGACCAATGAACCCCCACAGGGCGGAGGTCTCGATGGTCATCCGGATGTCGACTGAATCGTTCACGTCCGTCCCGCTGGCCCGGAAACTGACCTGGTAATCGCCGGCAATGGCGTCATTCGACGGAGTGACGGTGGCGGTGACCGTGGTGCTCTCATTGGCCGCCAGGCTGGCGATGGTCTCCGACGGGTCGAAGGTGACGGTCCAGTCGCGCGGCGGCGTTGACGAGATGGTGACGTTCTCGAGGGTCGAGGTGCCCGTATTGGTCAGCACCAGCTGCTGGGAGATGGTGCTGCCGGCCGAGCCGTGATTGCTGAGGAGACCGTCGGGCGTGTCCAGCGTCAGCCCGTTCGTACCGGTGATGATCACCGACAGGTTGCCGTCGATTGTCTGACTGCCAACGGTGGCGCGGACCCCGATCGGATAGGTGCTCGCCTCGACCTGGTCCGGCGGCGTGGCGCTCACGGAGATGTTGGCCGTGCTGCCAGCCTGGACCACCGCGCTGGCAGCCTGCGCCTGGCCGGTGAGGGTGGCGTTCACCGTCCAACCTGCTGGGCCAACCGCGGTGACCGCGAACGTCTGGTCCTCGGAGGTGTCGTTGTGCAGGACGAGGTTGAAGGTGTACGTCTGGCCCGCCGGGCCCTGGAGCGACGGCACGTCGGTCGTCAGGGTGATCGCGCCGGCCGCTTCGTCGCTGACCGTGATATCGAGCGGCAGGGTCACCGTGCTGCTTCCGGCAGTGGCGGTGACCGTGATGGTCGAGGCGCCAGCCGGCGCGGTCTCGGGAACCGTGACGGCCAGGCGAACGCTGGCGGTGCCCTCGTCATCGGTCTGGATGGCGTCCACGACGAACCCGCCGCCCCGCAGGGAGGCCGTCCAGCCGTCCGGAGTCCCGGAGACCGATAATCCGACCCGCTGGTTGGCGGTCGCGGTCACGGTGATGTCGAACGTCGGATTGCTCGGCGCGCCCACCGAGACGGCCGGGAACGGTGTTCGCAAGGACAGTGGTCCAGCTGCCAGGGCAGGGGACAGGCTCAGGACGAGCATGGCGAGCGCCGCGAGAACCGCCGCGCGACGGAGCAGGGACGAGGTGGGCACACGGACTCCTTTGTGACTGCACACGGACCGATCGAGGATCGCGCAGAACCTACCTAGTTCGCGAGCTCGGCGCAACCGAGATTCGGTTGCCATGAGGTTGAGAGACCTTCACCGAGCCAGCAAGGGGTGGCGGGCGGCGC
>JAHFBB010000181.1 GCA_023250255.1 Chloroflexota bacterium
CCAAGGGCCACGAACAACAGCGAACGGCGGGTGGTCACCTCGGTCAGTCGAGCCGCCGCGTCCCCGTCCCGTGCCGCGGCGGTTTCCGGAAAGATCAGGGATCCGCTGGCACTGGCCATCTGGGCGACGACCTCGGAGACCCGCACCGCCACCGCGTACAGCCCGGCGGCGGTGAGATCGAGCAGGGCGGGCAGGAGCAGCAGGTCCAGGCGCAGGTTGAGGAATTGGAGAACATTGCCCACCTGGCCACGGATGCCCATCGCAACGGAATCGCGGACGAGGGGTCCGCTCGGTCGCTCAGAACGAGGCAGTGAGGACCGTGCCCGAGCCCAGGCAAAGGACGCCGCGGCGATCGAGGCGACCAGCGCGCCGAGCAGGAAGCCCACTTCGTTGCGCGCCGCGGTCGCGATGATCAGGCTGCTGGCGAGGGCCGTTCCGACGGCGCGCACGACTTCGGCCTGGGTATAGGCTCGCGAGTTCCCGAACCCCAGCAGGACCGATCCCCAGAACTCGTGAGCGATTACCGCGGCGGACAGGAGCGCGGCGGTCGTCCAGAGCGCCTCAGACCCGGCCAGCCCGAGGGCTGGGCCGATCGTCAGGGCAATGACGACGGTAAGGGCCGCGGCAAGGCCGGCCGAGATCCATAGCCACGGTCGGATTAGCCCGAGCACCGCCGCTCGGCTGCCCGGCAAGGCTCCAAGCCGATAGATGGTGACAATGTTCAGCCCGCCACTCGCCACGAGCGCGGCGACCAGCCCAACGGTCTGGGCCACCGCCGCCGATCCGAGGGACGTCGGGCCAAGCAGTCGAGCGCCGACCCAGACGGTGACAAATCCGGCTCCCATTGCCAGAACACGCGCGCCGGCAAGGGCGGCGACCTGGGCGGCGAACCGCCCATCAGCCATCGGCTTCGAGTACCTCCACGATGCGTCGCGACGCTTCACCGTCGCCGTAGGCGAGCCGTCCGGCGCCAGCCATCTGGGCGTGCAGAACCGGGTCGCGCAGGATCGCGATTGCTTCGGCCGTGATCCGTTCCCGGCGTGTGCCAACCAGCCGGACGGCGCCGGCCTCGATGCCCTCGGCGCGTTCGGTGACATCTCGAGTGACGAGTACCGGCACGCCCAGGGTAGGACCCTCTTCCTGGATTCCGCCGGAATCACTGATGATCAGCCGCGCTCCGGCGAGGAGCCGAAGGAAGGATCCGTAGCCGATGGGTTCGACCAGGGAGACGCGTGGATGATCGCCCAGCACGCGAATGACCGGCTCGCGGGCTCGCGGGTTGGGGTGTGTGGCAAAGACCACTCGATGGTCAGGCAACTCGTCCAGGACCTGTCGAATCGCCAGGCAGATGGATTCGATCCCGCCCTTCCACGATTCGCGGCGGTGGGCAGTGGCCACGATGTACGGACCGCTACCAAGGACCCCCGCCAGGTCGGCCGGCAGGTCTGGCTGGCCAGCAGAGATATGCCGCACCGCATCAACCACCGTATTGCCCGTAATAGTTATTCCGGTCGTGACGCCCTCTGCGGCGAGGTTCTCCGCAGCCCTGGCGGTCGGGGCAAAGTGCCAGTGAGCCGCCGCCGACGTCGCCCTTCGATTGAGTTCCTCGGGGAACGGCATGCCGAGGTCATGCGATCGGAGCCCGGCCTCGACGTGGGCGATCGGGATCCGCGCGTGGAATGCCGCCAGGGCCGCACCAAGGGTCGTGCTGGTGTCGCCCTGGACAATGACGGACCGCGGGTGGAGCCGGGTGAAGACGCGTGCCACCTCGGTGATGACCAGCCCGAGGAGTTGGGAGAGGTTGGCGTGCTGTCGCATGAGCGCCAGATCCTCATCGGGAGCCAGGTCGAACAACGCCAGGGCAGCACCGGCCATTTCCTGGTGTTGCCCCGTCGAAAGGAGGAATGTGTCGATCCCCCGTCGCCGCAGTTCGATGACCACAGGCGCGAGTTTGATAGCCTCTGGACGAGTCCCGAGGACAACGGTCACCGGGCGTGAACTTGCTGCCATGGGCCGTAGTATGGAGTCACTTGTTCGGAGAAGCAGCGGTCAGCGCCTACTCATTGTTGACAACCGCGTTGGTGCCAATGATCTCCCACCAGACCCGGCCGGGCCGGAGGACGACCGGATCGCCGGTCGCGGCATACGTCCAGCTGGTGACTGCATCGGCACTCGGACGCGACCATCGGAGCTCGCGCACCGTACCCTCCACGTAGAGATATCCCGTTCCAGCCCCAACCAGGTGGAGTTCCCGCCGCGGGTTGCCTCCGGGATCCGGATCACCGTAGGCGATGTCGACCTGGACGACTTGGACAATGACGTTTCGTGCCCGGATTGGCTCGCCAGTGGACCGATCCGTGAGCGGGCCGGTGTCCTCCATCCGTTGCCAGAGCTGAACACTGGTATCCCACCTCCAGCCGTAGTGCCAATACCGATTCGTCCAGATGGTCATTTTCCCGACCGGATCGCCCAGGGCAAAGGTCGACAGCGGCGAGAACACGAAAGGCGGGCGGAGGACCCCCGTCGCAGCGACCCGATCGGTCAGCCCCTGGTTCTGGCCGATGGCCGCACGCAGGTCGGCAAGGTCACCGTACAGGTTGTGGGGCGCGTAGCCAGCGCCCCGGAAGAACCACGGCCACAGACCCGTGATTCCGTTGACAATTGGCATCCCCGCCGCGCGGAAACGCGCCTGCGCCCCGGTACTGGCGCCGAAGCATACGGTCAGCACGTGCATCTGCTGCCACAGGTCGACGTTGTAATAGCGGGCGCTCCGAATGGGGCCGGCCTCGCTCGGCAGCGGGTTGCAGAGGTACAGCGCGCTGTATCGGGTGACGTCCCCTTCGACGGGCGCCTCGATGACCAGGTCCGCGGCGATGAGGTTCAGTGGCGGGCGAGCATCCCAGTGGTTCTCGACCTGGACGAGGAGGGTCGGTTGAGTCAGGACGGCTGGATCGGATACCGGCAGTCCGGTGAGCGGACAGAGCGCCACCGGCGTGGGTTCGGGAGTCGGCGAAGGGGAAGGTGAAGGGGTGGGCGTCGAGCTAGGCGCCTCGGACGCACTGGGGTGGGTCGAGGCGGCCCCGCTCGGACTCGGCGACTCGGAGGCGCAGGCGCTGACGGCAATGCTGACGGCAATGGCCACCAGCATCAGTCGTCCACGGATTCCCAATTGACACCCTCCCGATGCTCAACGCTGGCTGTGACCGGCCCTATAATCGCCGTCTAGTGGAAGGGATATCGCGCAGATCTGTCCAGTCGGACGTGGCCAGCCGTTCGTCCGGCC
>JAHFBB010000182.1 GCA_023250255.1 Chloroflexota bacterium
CGGACAGGCGCGCGGCATAGCGGCGGACCAGGACCGGGTCGCAGGCGCAGGTCCGGCTGCGCGAACCCAGCCAGCCGCAGGGACACGGGTTGAACGCGGTCAGCAGGGTGAAGCGGGCCGGCAGTCGGAGCGCTCCTTCGACGCGGGCGATGGTTACCTCCCCCGCTTCGAGGGGCTGGCGAAGGGCGTCCAGCGCGTCCGGCCGGAACTGGAGCAACTCGTCGAGGACCAGCACGCCTCGATGAGCCAGGCTCACCTCGCCGGGTCGCACGCGGGGACCGCCACCCACCAGCGCCTGGACCGAGGTCGTGGGATGGGGTGTGCGCACCGGGCGTCGCCGATCAAGCGGGGCTCGTCCATCGAGCCGGCCGGCCGCGGACCGTATTCGACCAACCTCGACCGCCTCGGCGTCGTCCAGCGGCGGCAGCAGACTGACCACGCATTCCAGGAGCAGTGTCTTGCCCACTCCGGGCGGACCAATGAGCGCCAGGTTGTGGTGTCCGGCCAGCGCGATCTCCAGCGCGCGGCGGGCGAGCGGCTGTCCGACCACCTCGGCCAGGTCCCGACCGGTGGACAGCGGTTCTGGCGCCCGGGACGGTGGGGTGGCCGCAGGCAATGGCCGGATACCGGCCAGGTGAGCCACTGCCCCACCCAACGACGCGGCGCCGTATGCCGCAACGCCGCCAACCACGGCAGCCTCGAGTACGTTGGCCTCGGCGACCAGCGCCTCCGACAGACCCGCGCCACGGGCGGCGGCGGTCAGGGCGAGGCAGCCGGCAACCGGCCGCAGGCTACCGTCGAGGGCCAACTCGCCGAGCAACACCGTTGGCGGCACCGCAACGGTCACCTGCCCCGACGCCACCAGGATGCCAACCGCAATGGCCAGGTCATAGGCCGTGCCGTCCTTCTCGACATCCGCCGGCGAGAGGTTGACGGTGATCCGCCGAGACGGAATCTCAAAGCCACTGTTGCGGATGGCACTGCGGACCCGTTCGCGCGCTTCCTGGACCGCGGATCCCGGAAGGCCAACGATCGTCAGTCCGGGCAGGCCGAAGGCCACGTCCACCTCCACCCGGACCGGAATACCGTCCACTCCGAGCAGCGCCGCACTTGCCGTTTCGGCCAGCACGCAGACCTCCCTTTTGGAGGCAGCACGGACATCGCAGTCGAAGGGCCGACCGCCGCCTGCTCGCCTCCCTAATCCAGCGACGGCCGGCGGGAGGGACCCTAGGAGTTGGGGCTTAGCGGACGGTCATGCCCCGGTTAGTGGCGCGGGATCAGGTCTGGGCACGGGTCGCCGCCGAGGCGACCATGTCCTGGTCCACCGCACTGGCGAACGACGACACGCTCTTGCCCAGCGGACCTTCTGGTTTGCTCACCATGAACGGCGAGCCGGAGTTGAGGGCGGAGATCGCCCCACGGTATTCGTTGATGATCTGGTAGTCGATGGGCCGGCCGAGAACCTCCTCGGCGTTCTCGACCCGAATGCCGGTATAGGCGCTCGATCGGTTGAGGACCATCTTCACCTTCGCGTGGGGATAGCCGAGGTTGTCCATCGTCTTGAGCACCAGCTGCACGTTCTTCAGGCACGACAGGTCCGCGGTGAGGACGACGTAGATGACATCGGCCGCATCGAACAGGTGGAGGTTGAAATCGTCGATCGATTTCGACATGTCCACCAGGGTGATGTCCGAGATTCGCCGCAGCAGCCCGAACAGGTGGGCGAGGACGCGGGGGTTCTGGTGATGCGCCTCCACCACGATGTCCCCTGACTCGGGGTTCGACGGACCGAGCAGCATCTGGATCCCCGAGGCGTGCGGGACGAGCATCGAGCGGAGGAGATCCACGTCAAGTTCTGCCTCGGCAAACGCGTTGACCATGGACTTGTTGTCCAGCGGCAGGTCGAGGAATACCCGGTGGTCACCAAACTGGAGGTTGGCGTCCACCAGCCCCACCAGTCGTCCGTGATCGCGGGCCAGTGCGATGGCCGTGTTGATCGCAATCGTAGTGGTGCCCACGCCGCCCTTGGCGCCGTAGAACACGGCCAGCCGGCCGAGGGTTCGGGCCTCGGTCTCGCGGGCTGTCGGCAACTGACCGGTACGCGCCAGCAGCGCCCGCACCCGGGCGATCAGCTCGGATGGGTGGAAGGGCTTGAGAATGTCGTCATCCGCGCCGGCACGCAGTCCGCGGACGCGATCGCTGACGTTTCCCTCGGCGCTGAGCAGGATGATCGGCATCCGCCGACCGCCGCTCTCGGCCGCCCGGATCTGTGTGACCACCTCGAATCCGTCGATGTCGGGCAGGGAGACGTCAACCAGCGCCATGTCCGGGACGGTCTCGGCCACGGCGGCCACCGCCGCAGCCCCGTCGGAAGCCAGCCGAACCTCGAAACCCTCCTGCTTGAGGGTGAAGGTCAGGACGCGCTGGATATTCGGGTCGTCATCGACGACCAGGACGGTGGTGGCCATGGCTGAAACGCCCCCAGGCAGGAACGGCGGGACCGCGAACGCGGGATGGCCGCGATTATACGGGCGCTATCCCTCGCGACCGTCGCGTCGGAGAAGATTGCCAATCGGCCGGGTCAGCTCCGACAGTTCCATGGGCACGATCCAGGTCTTCGAATCGGACGCAGCCAGTGCCTTGAGCGCATCGAGGTACTGGAGTTGCATGGTCTTCTCGTCCACTTTCGCAGCAGCGGCGAAGATCGCCGACAGGGCGGCCCCATAGCCTTCGGCCCGCAGGGCCTGCGACTGCTTGTCGCCCTCCGCCCGGAGGACATTCGACGCCTTGTCGCCCTCCGCCCGGAGGATGGCGCTCTGCTTGTCGCCCTCGGCCACGTTGATCGTGGATTGGCGGGTGCCCTCCGACTCGGTGATGTTCGCCCGCCGGTTGCGCTCGGCCGTCATCTGGCGGTTCATGGCGTCCTGGATGTCACGCGGCGGGACGATTTCCCGGATCTCGACACTGGTGATCTTCACCCCCCAGCGCTCGGTCACCTCGTCGAGCTTGACCCGCAGGATGTGGTTGATCTCCTCGCGCTTGGCGAGGACGTCGTCGAGCGGGATGTCGCCGATGACCGCGCGGAGGGTTGTCGCCGCCAACGCCTGGGAGGCGCCGGTGAAATCGGTCACCTGGGTCACGGTCGTCTCGGGCTCGAATACCTTCGAGTAGACCAGGAAGTCGATGCTGATAGGCGCGTTGTCCTTGGTGATGCAGGTCTGCTGGGGCACCTCCAGGAATCGCTCGCGGAGGTCCACCTTGACCGCCTGCTGAATGATCGGC
>JAHFBB010000021.1 GCA_023250255.1 Chloroflexota bacterium
CATTCACCCGACCGTCCCGGCTCTTGGCGCTGGCGTGACCGCAGCCCAGGGCGTGGGCATCGAAGGAATCCTGACCATGGTCCTGCTGCTGGCCGTGTTCGGCACGGCGGTGGACGCACGGGGTCCGAAGATCGGTGGCCTGGCCATTGGCCTGGCCGTGTTCGCGGATATCCTCCTCGGCGGGACCCTGACCGGCGCAGCCATGAACCCGGCCCGCTGGTTCGGCATGGCGCTGTGGGATGGACCAAATTGGGCAAACTCCTGGGTCTGGATTGTCGGCCCACTGGTCGGGGCGGCGGTCGTCGCGCTGCTGTATCGCTACCTGTGGTTGCCCGCCCAGGACTGATTTACAGCCACAGGCCGCTGAACAGGCCGGACAGCCAGGTGAAGGCGTCGAACAGGATCAGCACGCCGATCGCCATCACTGCCAAGCCACTGGCGACCGCAATTGACCGATGGTGGCGGCGCAGCCAGTTGAGGAGCGGCTGGACGCGGGGAAGCGCGACGGCCGCGACGAGGAACGGTAGGGCCAGACCGAGGGAGTAGGCGACCATCAGCAGCGTGGCCGCCGGTGCGTCCTGGGCGGAGGCGCCCATGGCCAGGATGGCTCCCAGAACCGGACCGATGCACGGCGTCCAGCCAATCGCCACCAGCCCGCCCAGCAGGAAGGCCCGGCCCCCACGGCCGGAAGTTGGAGCGGTTGCCCCGATTGGGGGCCGCAGCCGATCGAGGACCGGACCGGCGGCGCCGGTCATCAGGAACCCGAGGACAATCACCGCCAGACCAACGAGTTGGCGGACGCCGGGTCCCGCGAACAGTCGCACCCCCAGCAGGCCGGCCGACACGCCCAGGCTGATGAACACCGCCGAGAAGCCCAGGGAGAACAGCGCGGCCTGGACGAAGAGGGCACGGCGCGAAGCCGTTCCGCCGGGACTGCGGGCCGCCACCTCGGCGAGGAAGGCGAGATAGACCGGGACCAACGCCAGCACGCACGGCGATGCGAACGAGATGACGCCGGCCGCGAAGGCCACGGCCAGGCTCAGTTCCATCGGACGCTCAGCTGCCCACCACGGCGCGCACCAACAGGCTCACCGGTTCGATGACGATGGGCTGGGCGATGATCCACAGCGACAGTACCGTATAGCCGACCATCGCCCCGACCAGGGGCACGCCGGCTATCACCGCCCGCTGCGGCGCGTCGCGGAGAGCTTGACGGTGAGCCATGATCACCGCCGCTACGTGGCCGCCCACGATTGCCGCGACCGACAGGTACCAGACCGCGGCGATCGGAATCTGATCGAGCGTTGGGGCGACGGTGGTCAGCGGATTGGCGAGCAGCTCGGGCAGCCAGACGATGCCCTGCAGCAGGAACGTCAGGTAGTGGGCGATGACGTACCCCGAGGCAATGGGCAGCAGGGTGACCGCATACCGACCGGCACTGGCTGCGAGGTCGAATTCAGGCTCACGGGAGAGCCGGCCGGTGACGTACACCGCCAGGACGAACAGCCCGAGGAAGAAAAGCCACAGGCCGATGAGCATGAACGTGGGCGCCAGCAGGCTGGCCCCCAACGGCCCGAAGGCGGCGGCCAGCGGGTCGAACAGGAGGTTCAGGATGGTGGTTCCTGCCGACGTCTCCTTGAGGCCGTCGAAGGTCACGCCAGCCAACGCAAGCAGGATGAACGCGGCATCGGACAGGTCGGGGCGCATGGGTTCTGATAGACCGGTGATCCACCAGCGGTACTCCGGGCGAAGGTCTCCGCGGTCGGCGGCCAGGGTGCACTCCGCGCAATCGACGCAATGGGCCGAATCGCAGACCTCACCGCAGTCGGTGCACAGCTCACTACGCACGCTCCGTCGTCCGAGCGGACCCACCCGGCCAAACCAGCCAAACAGAACTTCGAAAACCTCGACCTCGCGCAACCAGGCCACCCGCCCCAGGAGCGTCATGCCCAGCACGGTCACCGTGGTGTAGCCGGTCAGGATGACCGCCAGGGTGGCGGCATCGGTTCGGCCGGGAAAGACGAGTTCGAGCCAGATGAAGGCAAGCAGCAGGAGCACGGCCGGCCAGCGACCGATGCCATCGGGATTCGCCAGTCCCATGTCCAGTCGCCGAACGCCAAACGGTCGCAGGAGACGCTCGAGCAGGTCATGGGTGGTCCGGAATGGGCTGAGCGATGGCCATGCATTTCCGAGCAGTACCGCGGTGATGGGCACGCCGACCCAGACAAAGATCCAGAACAGCACCGCCGGCAGCGGCGACACGCTGCCAACCACGAATCCGACTGCGATGGCGCCGTACCACCACACCAGGCCGAGCAGTCGAAGGAACCAGGAGCCGATGCGCGCCAGCAGTCCGGGCAACGGCCAGGTCGGGTACTGCGGGAACTGTCGTGGTGCGCCCACCACGAAGATCGAGATGACGAACGAGGCGGCCACCGTGATCGCTGCTGCTGCCAGGTACAGGCTGAGCGGAACAGGGAGCGGGAAGGTCTGGCCCAGGGCATGCGCCGCAACCGGATCCGCGGAACTCGCCGCAAGGGTCGTCGCCGCCAGGGCGGCGACGACCCATCGGTTACGGTTCATTGACCGTCAGCACACCCAGTTCGACTTCCTCGCCATCCCCGGCATGGAACTCAATGATGAACTGGCCGCTGCGCACCGCGGTGAAGATGATCGTCTCCGATACCCCGGCGCTAAGCTCGGTGGCCGGGGCCTCCTCGTCATACCCGTGGAGATGGAACACGCCATGTTCGTCCGCCGTCACGGTGATGGTGATCTCGTTGCCGACGCAGGTCGCGAGGTCGGAGGGTTCCATCTCCCGGGCGGTGATCGTCAGATCGAAACCCAGGGTGGGCGCATCGCAATCATTCATGGGCGTGCTGCAGGCCGCCAACAGGCTCCCGAGCAGCAGCAGGGCGGCCGCCGCGGATTTGGCGAAAAGGGGCACCCGAACGTCAGTCTCCTTGAAGAGCCGGCCATTGGCTGCGCAGGAAGGACACGATCTCCCAGCGTTCGTACGGCAACAGGGTAGTGCCAAATGCCGGCATTTGTGTCCCGGCTCGGCCTGCCGAAATCGACCAGTTGAGCTCGCCATCCGTGCGGACCGGGACGATGGTGCCAAGATCAGCGATGACCATGCCCTCCGCTTCGCCCAGCGGTCCATCACCTGCCCCGGAGGGACCGTGACAGGACGCGCAGTTCGCCTGGTAAAGCGACACACCCACGGCGACCGGGTGATCCTGGCTATCCAGCGGGTTGACGCGCGCGGCTTCCGATTCCGGCGCCTGGTTCACCGCGCTCACGGCGTCGCGTCCGGTGAGGCCCAGTCCCATCACGACTGCCACAGCCACCATCACGGCACTGATGACCGCCAGCCGCGCAGAGGGTTGCCTCCGCCGGACAAGACCAATGCCTGCGGTTCCAGCCAGCAGGCCCACGGGAACCAGCCATCCCGCCAGACCATCGGGCAGCGGAGCAGCCGCCAGGGCGAACCAGGCCGGTAGCGGAATTCCGGTTGCCGCGGGAGGCAGGGGAGTGTCCGGCAGGTTCAGATGAACGGGCACGGCAAACACGGCTGTCTCGTCGGGGATGTCGTGGCGCTGCACGGTGACCTCGATATCCCACACCCCATTGCTGCTCAGAAAATCCCCTCGGACGCCGAACAGGCCGGGCGTATCGGTTGGCATGGCTTCGACCGTCGTGCCATAGGGAAGCCCGAACTCGAGGCGAAAAGAGAGGTACAGGGTCTGGATGTCAGTTCGGTCGGCGCCGGTCAGGCGGTCGGTGACCGTGACCCGATAGGACTGGACCCCCGGCGCGGGTATCTCCACGATCAGATGGACGCGTGAGGTTCCGGCGTTAGCGAACAGGTGAGCCGAACCGAGGCTGGCGTCCGCCTCCGCCGGTCGGGCAGCGCTGGCCGGCGACCCGCTGACCAACAGCGCGGCCGCCAGCACGGCGGTGATGCCGATGCCAGTCTCGACGGCCGCGGTTCGAGCAAGGCTGCGGAATCCGCCCCGCCGGACGAGCAAGAAGTTCAGCGCGCCCAGGGCCGTCGCAATCGACAGCAGGGTCACCTTCAGGAGCAGCAGATTGCCGGTCGTGCTGTCCAGGACGGCACGGGAACTGCCGAGAACGAGCGGGGAGTTCAGCAAGCCAGTGGCGACCACCAGCGGCAGGGCGACCATGGCCAACCGTCCGTGGTCCACCCACGCGGCTCGTGGTGCCCAGTCCCCATTCGCCCGCCGGCCACGCCACCCGAGGAGAGCCACGGCGGGCAGAGCTCCGAGCCATGCTCCGACGCCCAGCTGGTGGAGCACGTCCAGGACAGCCCCCGGGTAGCCACCCAGCGCGAACGCATGTCCGCCCAGAGCCAGGCCGGAGGTGACCAGCAGGACAGCGGTGGCGCTGGCCACCAGCCAGGGTCCGTCGCCGGCGGGGGACGGACGGCGAATCCGCGCTGCGACGCATACCAGTAGCAAAGCCACCGTCCCGCCGGCCGCAATCCGCATGGCCCTGGCGAACGATGTGGAACCGAACGCTGCCGCAAGGTCGAGGCTGAACCCGGGGGGAGGCACGAGCCCGCCGGAGGCGGCTGTGCGGCCCAGGTAGAGAGCCAGGCCGCCAAAGGCAGCCACGGCCAGGCCGGCCATCACGATCCACGGAACCGCGACCGCGGCCTCGCCGAGCCCGCGCCGTCGGCGGTGCATGAACCAGGTGGTGTGCAGACCGATGAGCACCAGAACCGCCAGCAGGGTCGTGACGCGGCCGAGCACCGCCCAGGGGTCGGTTGGCGGGAAGGTGGATTCAGGGGCCGCACCCGGCGGGGGGAGTTGACCGCTCGGATCGAACAGGAAGGCATACGCCCCGCCGGTCGGGTGGCCATCCTCGTCGGAGACGATCGAATAGGTCACCGCGTAGGTATCCGGGTCGAGAACGGGGAGGGGAACCAGGATCACCTCTCCGCCGTCGCCGAGGTGAGGGGTGCCGAGGCCACCGACCAGGGCCCCGGTGCCATCGCGCAGTTCTACGGTGACACTGGTCGGGTCGACGGCCTCGGTGAAGGTCAGGCGAAGTTCGGTCGGCGCGACCGTGACCGCAGAATTCGGCGCCGGATCGGCTGTCAGCAGGGTGGCGTGGGCGGCAACCGGCGCAGCGCTGAGCATGATGGCCACGACCGCACCGGCCATGGCGGCAGGCAGCCGGGAATCAATCCTCCGCGAAGAACGGGTCATCGCCGTAGATCACCAACCAGCGTCGGCGCATTTCACGAATCGTGGCAATCACCGCCGCATCGGGCGTGCCAATGGGCAGCAGCGCGGAAATGCCCGCACGGACTTTCTCGCTCCCCTCGATGCCCAGCAGGCCCAGGTAGTCGCGGACTCGCTGGGCCGGTGTCTTGCCTTCTCCGCGCATGCGCACCAGGACGTCGGCCTCGTGAACGAGGCCACCCTGGTAGTCCGATTCGGGACGGGCGAGATCCGCCTGGATGGCGGGAACGTCGTCCAGGCGGGGATCCGAGTATGCCCAGCGGATGAATGAGCCCATGAGTTCGTCCTCACGCTCATGGTGATTGCGGTGATAGACCTGCAGATACTGCTGCTTTTCCGACTCACTGCGGGTGAGGGCGATCTGGGCGACCTGGCGCATTTCCGGGGTCCAGCGGCGCAGCGACTCGACGAACTGTCGGAGGGTCAGCGAGCCGGCTGGCTGCGGCTCGAATCGGTGTTCATGGGTCTCCTGCACAGGAACCTATACTAGCCGCCGTGCCTCCGGCCTCCCTGCCTGACCAACCTCGCCCGCCCCACCCTGCCGGATGCTCCTGCTGAGGCGGGCGGCACCGCTTCTGGCGGTGGCCCTCCTCCTGTCCGGTCTCGTTCCGAGGTCGGCTCCAGTCACCGCGGCCGGCGGGCCGCTGCGCTACTACGGATCCACCGCTGAGGCACTTGATCCGGCCTACATCTCCGACGCCGGCGACGTCCAGCTGCTCCTCCAGTTGTACGCCGGCCTCACCCGTTTCGACGAACACGGTCGACTGTATGCCTCACTCGCGGAAGGCTGGGCGATCAGCCCGGACGGGACCCGCTACACGTTCCGCCTCCGCGAGGGTCTGACGTTCTCAGACGGCACGCCGTTGACCTCTGCCGATGTCCGCCGCTCGTGGCTGCGGCTGTTGAATCCGATCACCGTCGCAACGGCGCCGGACGTGCTCGGAATCATTGCCGGTGCGACCGAATGGCTGTCCGGGCAGGGGGATGAGGCCGACGTCGGAATCAGTACCCCGGACGAGCGCACGGTCGTCGTGGATCTCCGCCACCCGGCGAGCTATTTCCCGGCCGTTCTTGCGACCCCCGGTACGTTCATCGTTCCACCGACCGCCCGCCCGACCCCGGACTGGCAGCAGCCGGGTGCATTCGTCGGGAGTGGCCCGTACATAGCCGCCCGCCAGGAGGACACGACCCTCGTCCTGACCGCCAACCCCAACTACCTGGCAGGTCCGCCACCGATTTCAGAGGTCCAGTGGGTGGGCAACATTGACACCGATGCCGTGACCGCCTTTGCCGATGGCCAGGTGGACCTGGCCCGGGTTGGCAGCAGCGATGCGTCCTGGCTGTCGTATGACGCCGATCTCGGCCCGTTCCTGCACCCTGCCGCACCGCTGAGCGTCCAGTACTTCGGCTTCGATACGACCCGCCCGCCGTTCGATGATGAACGCGTCCGCCGGGCGTTTGCCCTGGTCCTGGATCGCCCGCGACTGGTCGAGTTGAACGCTGGCGAAGCGGCGCTCCCAGCACGCAGCCTGGTTCCGCCACCGCTGTGGACGACTGGTCCGCCGCCTGACCCGGCGGCGAACGCTGTCGCGGCACGCCAACTCCTGGCAGACGCCGGAGTGCTGCAGCCTGAGCAACTCGGCACGATCACGGTGAATGCCGTTGGGCTCGATGTCGGGCCGGCGGTTGCCATCTGGCGAGAGGAACTGGGGGTGACCATCGAGATCGAGACCATGGCATTCGGCGACTACCTGCGAACCATGGCCGAACGGCCGCCGGAAATCTTCACCGTGAACTGGATCGCGGATTACCCCTCGCCCCAGGCGCTCTACGGGCTGCTCCTGCTGCCCGATGCGGCCTCGAACTACGGCCGCTGGAGTGATCCGGAGTTCGTCGGACTGCTTGCGGCTGCGGAAGGTGCCGCCAACGCCGCCGAGGCGAATGCCGCCTACCTGGCGGTGGAGGCTCGGGTGGACGACCAGGTGCCGGTCATCCCGTGGTCCTATGACCTCGATCATTGGCTCGTGCGCAGCGGATTGCGCGGCCTGGGCAACCTGACCGTTGGGCTGCTCGATTTCGGAAGGGTGTCGTGGGCTCCCTGAGGCTGGCCCGGCTCCTGATCGGCCTACTGGCGATCTGCGCCCTGTCGGTGAGCACCGGGGCTCCCAGGCGGGTGGATGCCGGGACCGGCTTCGGCGCTGCCCAGTCATCGGCCACCTTTGGCGAAAGCATGACCTTTACCGTCGGTTGGAGCGGGGGATCGGTTGATCGGATCGAGATCCTGCTGAACTACACCGGGGAGGAATCGACCTTCATCGCGCAGGCCGAGGTCGAGGGCGGGGTTGCCACCTACCAGCGCGACATTGCCCGCGGACACGTGACGCCCAATACCAAGGTCCACTACCGATGGCGGGCGGTGGATGGAGCCTCGACCATCGATGGGCCACGTGGTGACCTGCTGTATGACGATGACCGCTTCACCTGGGAGCAGGCGGAACTTGGCCAGACGACGGTGTACTGGTATGGAAATAGCGAAAGCGCCGCACGCCGGATGGGCCGCCAGGCGGCCGGCGCCGCCAGCCGGGCGGGCGACATCCTGGGCGTCGATCTCGCCGCGCCGATCGAGATCTTCGTGTACGCCACCGGTGCCGATTTCTTCAGCGGCCTGGGTGGTGGCGTGCGGGAGTGGACCGGGGCGGCGACCTACCCGGACATGCGTACCATCTTCATGCGGGTGGACGCCGGCTCGGCAACCTATCGCGACCTCACGGTCGGGCACGAGATCACCCACGTCGTCTTCAACGACGCGACGACCAACCCGTTCAATCACCCTGCGAAGTGGGTGAACGAGGGCTTTGCCACATGGTCCGAGGAGCAGAACGCGCCGCAGGAGGAGAGCGTGATCGAGAACGCCGCCGGCGGCGACCCAGGCCTGTTCGCGTTCCCCGCCCTGGTTGGCTCCTTTCCGATCGGCGGTACCTTCAAGGTGGCCTACGCTCAATCCACGACCATGATCGACATGCTGATCGACACCTATGGGCGCGACGTGATGGAGGGAATGGCGACCGCCTACCGGGCCGGTGCGACCGATGACGAAGCGCTCGAGGCGGCCACCGATGTGCCGGCCACGGACCTCTATGCCGCCTATTTCGAGCGATACGGCGTGACCGAACCCCCGCCGATAGCCCCCGAGCCTCTTCTCGTTTCGGACGTCCCGCTGCCGGCCCAGCAGAATCCCTCGCCGGTCGCCCAGCCCACCGAGGCTCCGACTCCCATTGCGAGTGTTGCGCCGGCCCCGCCCGAGGACGGGGCAGTGGCGGCCTGGAGCGTGCTGGTGGTCCTGGCGGTCCTGCTCGTCGGCGGCCTTGGCCTGTTCCTCGTTTCGCGGCGACCCTCAACGCCATGACCACTGGCCTGGTGCGCACCTCGTGGATGGTCAGCATGGCCGTGGCGCTCGCCCTGGTCGGGTTCGTGGCGGCCATCCAGTGGAACGGCTCGTTCGAGCGCCAGGCGTACACCACCGCCGCTCAGCAGGTCCTGGCGGCGCAGGTCATCCGTCTCGAGAACGAGCAGGCATCGCTGCTGGCCCAGCTCGAGGCCACCCAGACCGAAATCCAGGCATTCGAGACCGAGAACA
>JAHFBB010000022.1 GCA_023250255.1 Chloroflexota bacterium
CGCGGAGAAACGCGACCCTCGACGTGCGCTAGGACTCGCGACAGCCAAGTTGTCGCGGGGCTGGTGGAACCTCCGACCATGAAACCGATGCCGATCCGCCCCGACACCACGGCCATCACCGTTGACGGCGAACGCCTGTTCATCGAGAACCTGACCGTCCTGGATCCCGCGCTTGCCGGCCAGGTCGCGAACACGCCCGAACACGAACGCGGTGCCCTGATCGAACGCGCCCTGCGCATCGGTCTGCTGGCAATCTCGAGCACCGCCGTCACGGTCAATCTCGACGTAGTTCGCGACGAGTTTTCCCGGATGTCACAGCAGATCCAGGACACCAACCAGCGCGCCGCCGAGGTCATGGGCGCGACCCTTCGGGAGCACTTCGCCGACGGCGACGGTCGGCTCCCCCGGCAACTGGAGGCGTTCCTCGGGGATTCGGGGCGCCTGCAGCGAATGGTGTCCGACCTGTTCGACCCGAAGCGGCGTGAGTCCGCCCTCGGCCAGCTCCAGGATCTGCTCGGTCGCTATTTCGACGGGGACTCGTCGCGACTCGCGCTGCTCCTCGACCCGGTTCGTCCCGGCTCCCCGTTGGCCGGTTTCCGCCAGGACATCCTCGACGGCCTCCGTCAGCTGGCAGATCGGATGACTGCCCTCGAAGCCGGCACCAAGGCTCGCGCCGAGGAACGCGCGAAGGGCACGGCCAAGGGCGATGACTTCGAGGACGCCATCGAGGCACGCCTGGCCGAGTTCGTCCACGGAAGCGGCGACACGCTGGAACGAACCGGCGGCGAGGTGGGAGATGCGCTCCGCTCGAAGAAGGGCGACTTCGTGATCTCCGTGGATCCGTCCCGCAGCCGGGGCGTCGACCTGCGGATCGCGGTCGAGGCCAAGGATCGATCCGTGTCGCTTCGTCGTTTCGCCGAAGAACTCAAGGAGATGCGCGAGAACCGTCGATCGGCTGTCGCTCTGGCCGTCTTCACGCCGGCCGCGGCCCCGAGCGGCATCGCGCCCCTGCAGCTCATCGGTTCGGACGTATACGTCGTGTTCGACCCCGAGGCGGATGACGCGACCGCCCTGGAAGCGGCCTACCGGCTGGTGCGGCTGCTTGCGCTCGTCTCGCTGCGCGAGGCATCGGTCCAGCTGGATGTCGCGGCGGTTCAGGAGGCACTGGACGACATCGTTCGCTCGGTGGGCGAGGTCCAGGGAATGAAGACCAAGCTCACCTCGATCTCGCGGGCGGCGGAGGAGGTTTCCTCGACTCTGGATACCATGCGCGCCGCCATCAATCGGGGCGTGCGAGCGGTCGAGGACCAACTGCGGGTCATCGAGGAAGACCACCCCGCGGACGTGCTGACGGAGGCGGTCTAGGCTTCAGCCTCGGGCGACGGAACCGATCAGATTCATGATCAGCCGGACAATGACCAGTGCGGTGCGGTCATTCACGTCGAGCCCCGGCACGAACTCGGTGAAGGCGGCCCCAACCAGCCGGCAATGGCGTGCCGCCCCGCTGATGAGCTCGACGGCTTCGTCATACGACAGACCGCCCGGTGACATCCCGCTGACGGCGGGGGCCACCGCAGGATCGAGGCCATCAACGTCAAAGGCGATGAACAGCGGACTGCCCGGGGGCAGTTGATCGACCACCCAGCCGGCGCCGTTTCGCCGAACGTCGGCGGCGGTGATCAGGACGTTGCCGGCCGCGCGGGCATCAGCCACATCCGACGGCGTGGCGCTGCCAATTCCGCGCAGGCCGACCTGGGTGATTCCGCCGACCTGCGCCAACTCGGAGGCGCGGCGCATGGGCGAGGAGTACCCGTCTCGGATCCCGTCCACCTCGTGGCGGAAATCGAGGTGAGCGTCCACCTGGAGGACATGTACTGGACCGGACCGATACGCGCGCAGGGCGGGTATCGGAATGGAATCATCGCCTCCCAGCAGGATCGGCACGGCACCCGCATCGAGAAGCCCTTGGACAGCCAGCTCGGCCCGGGCGGCATTGCCCGGGCCGTCGTCCGGTGAGCCCACCACGTCCCCCGCGTCAACGACCCTGAACGTCGAGCCGGCTGGGAGCATCGGTCCGCCCACATCGAAATCGTGCGAACCCACGAAACGGGCAAGACGCCGGGAACGGGAACGAACGGCGGCCGGCGCGTCAGCACATCCGGCAGTCAGCCCCGGATCGGGGTACGGGACACCGTACGGGATACCCAGCAGGGCGATGTCACCGTCGGTCCCGGCCGGCAAGCCCAGGAAGGTGTCTTCGGCCACGGGTGAAGGATAGTCGGCATGAAACGGCTATCCGCGGATGGCTGCGTGCGGCACAATCCCCGACAACTCAGCGGGTACGGAGGGTTGAGCGGTGGATCTCCACGGTTGGGTCGTCCTGGTGCACATCGTGGCGGCCTTTGTGTTCGTCCTGGCCCACGGGGTTTCGATGGTCGTGATGTTTCGGATTCGCGGCGAGACGGACCCCGCTCGCATCGGCGCCCAGCTCGATGTCTCGCTCAGCAGCCTCTACCTGGCATTCGTTGCGCTCCTGCTCATGCTCGTCAGTGGAATCGTCGCCGGATTCACCGGCGGGCTGTGGGAGCGAGGCTGGATCTGGGCATCGCTTGGCCTGCTGGTGGCCCTGACGGTGTATATGGGCTGGCGAGCAGCTGGCTACTTCGACGCCGTGCGTCATGCCATTGGCACCCGGGGGATGCACGACCGCAAGGGGGTCGAGGCTCCGGCCGCGGCAACCAGCGATGAGCTTGCCGGGCTGCTAGCGTCAAGCCGGCCCATGGAAATCGCAGCCGTGGGCGGCATCGGCCTGCTGCTGATCATCTATCTCATGCGCGCGCAACCGTTCTAGGGAGAAACCCGAATGGCCAAACTCACCCCGTGGATTCGCGCCGCATTCGTAGCGGGTCTGGGCCTCTACCTGCTCGGCGTCCTGCTCCAGACAACGCTGGCCGGCTGGGCGCTATTCGCGTCGCCGGGCGAGGACTTCGAGCCGCACCGCCTGATGGGCTACCTGGTTCACCTGGGCGGGATTGGCGTCGTCCTGCTCGGCCTGCTGAGCCGCCCGGGGAGGCCGCTGCTGTGGTGGATCATTGGGTTTGGAGTGGTGGTCTTCTTCCAGCCGCTGTTGCCCGTTCTGCGCGTCGACATGCCGTACGTGGCTGCGCTTCATCCGGTGCTGGCCATCGTCGCCTTCGGGCTCGGCTTGCGGATCTGGAGCGAGACCTCAGGCTGGCTGATGAAGTTCGGCCGAGCCGAAAGCTGACCCGCGGGCCGACGAAGCGTCGGCCGCTCGATAGACTCCGCCGGTGGAAGTCATGGGCGACGTCTGGACGACACCAAAGCGGATCCAGGTCATTGGCCGGGGACGGGCAGGGTCGGCCATTGCCGGTCGGCTGACCGAGCGCGGCCTGACGGTGGTGGGCGGGAGAACGGCCGATCCGCACGCCGACCTCGTAGTGCTCGCCGTTCCGGACGCCATGATCTCCGCGGTCGCACAGGCGATCCCGGCAGGCCCATGGATGGCACACGTCTCGGGTGCGACCCCCCTGACCGCCCTGGATCCGCACACCCGTCGCTTCGCGGTGCACCCACTCCAGACTCTGACCCGCAGTCGCGGGCCCGAGCAGCTTGACGGCGCCTGGGCGGCCGTGACCGGCGAGTCGGTTGCCGGCTGGCAGGCGGCCACATGGTTCGCGGACGCGCTCGGCCTGCGCGCCTTTCCATTGGCCGACGCGGATCGCGCGCTGTATCACGCCGGCGCGGCCGTGGCCTCCAACTTCCTGGTCACCCTGTATCGCGTCGCGGCCCGCCTGTTGGCCCAGAGCGGCGCGCCGCCGGAGGCGTTGGAACCGCTCATGCGCCGGGTCATCGAGAACGGCTTCGAACTCACCGGGCCCATTGCCCGCGGCGATTGGTCCACGGTCGAAGCGCACCTGGCGGCCCTCCACGAGCGGGCGCCAGATCTCGAGTATCTGTATCGAGCGCTGGCCGATGCAACCCGGGCGACCATCGAACACGAGCACTGACCGATGAAGACCGTCCATTCCGTGGCGGACCTTCACCTGGCCCTCGCGGGCGCGCCAGCGCCGGTGGGCCTGGTGCCCACGATGGGGGCGTTTCACGCCGGACATCAATCGTTGATCAATGCGGCGCGCCGCGAGAACGAGACGGTGGTGGTGTCACTGTTCGTGAATCCGGCCCAGTTCACGAGCGGAGCGGATCTGGCCACCTATCCCCGCCATCCCGAGGCGGATGAGGCGACCGCGGCAGACTGGGCCACCGATGTCCTGTTCGCGCCGGCGCCCGACGAGATGTATCCCGATGGATTCGACACCGTCGTCCAACCGGGCGCCGTAGGCGAAGTCCTCGAAGGGGCCGTGAAGCCCGGTCACTTCCAGGGCGTGGCCACCATCTGTCTGAAATTGTTCAACCTCGTCCAGCCACAGCGGGTCTACTTCGGCCGCAAGGACGCCCAGCAGGTGGCGGTGATCGGAGCGCTGCTCCGCGATTTCGACCTGGCCAGCCGAATCGAATTGCGCGTCCTGCCCACGGTCCGCGATGGCGACGGCCTGGCGCTGTCATCGCGAAACGTGTTCCTCGATCCCGACGAGCGCCGGAGAGCGCTCCTGCTACCCCGGGCCCTTTCGGGCGGACGCGCGGCATATCGGTCCGGTGCGGATCCGGTGGAGGCCGCGCGCGCTGTGCTCGAGGCCGATCCGGCGGTCATCGTTGACTACGTGGCAGTGGCGGATCTTGGCGGACTCACCCTCGCGGCTGCCATTCGGGTGGGGTCCACCCGACTCATAGACAACCTCCTGCTGACGGACGAAGATGACTGAGTCATGACCACCGAACCAACCACCGCCGCGCGTTTCAGCCTCCCCGAACTGGCTGCCATGAAGCCGCGAGGCGAGAAGATCGCCATGGTCACCGCCTACGACGCACCGGGCGCGCGGCTCGCTGACGAGGCGGGGGTCGAGATGATCCTCGTCGGCGATTCGGCGGCCATGGTGGTGCTTGGCCACGATTCAACTGTGCCGGCCACGATGGACGAGATGATCGTCCTGACCCGGGCAGCGAGACGCGGGTCGCGTCGCGCGCTGCTGGTAGCCGACATGCCCTTCGGCTCGTTCCAGCTCTCCGACCACGAGGCCCTTGCCAACGCCATCCGCTTCGTCAAGGAGGCCGATGCCGACGCCGTGAAACTCGAAGGTGCGGGGCCAACTCTCGATCGCGTGCGTGCCATCGTCGGTGCGGGCATCCCGGTCATGGGACACATCGGTCTGACGCCGCAGTCGGCAACCATGCTCGGCGGCTACAAGGCACAGGGGCGGAGCGCGCTGAAGGCCCGCGGCCTGCTGGCCGATGCACTGGCTCTTGAACGGGCAGGCTGTTTCTCGATCGTCCTCGAGGCGGTGCCCGCCGCGGTGGCAAGCCGAATCAGCCAATCGCTGCGAATTCCGACGATCGGGATCGGCGCCGGCGCGGGGTGCGATGGCCAGGTGCTGGTCTGGCACGACCTGCTGGGCATCACCGAGGGCCGTGCCCCGAAGTTCGTCAAGCGCTACGGCGCGGTGGCCGCCGAGATTCGCCGGGCACTGGCCGACTACGTCGCGGAGGTTCGCTCCGGCGCATTCCCGGGCGACGAGCACACCTACGGCATTCCGCCGGAGGAATTGGCGCTGTTCGAGTCTGAGCTCGATGCGGGTGTCCTGGTCGGAGCCGAAGACGTGCGTGGCTCGGGGAGCGACTGGCTCTAGCCCGCTCCCGGCACCCAACCTTCGACGGTCCAGATCACTTCCAGACCATCACGGTCATCCCACTGCGACCCCACCGGGGTCATCCCGAGTTTGCGCACCAGGTTCTGCGACCGTTCGTTGTCCGGGGAGATGCTCGCCCGGAAGCGCCGAACCCCATGGACGCGATACGCCCAGTCGAAGAGGCCGCGGACTGCCTCAACGGCGAAACCCTGTCCACGCTGTCCCGGTTGCAGGGAATAGCCGACCTCGGCAAAACCACGGTCGTCAGGGGGCCCGTGAAAATTGACCAATCCGGCAACGGCCGGCGGATCTCGTCGCACGATCAGCCGCAGCAGCCACGGCGCTGCCAGCGGATTGGCCTCGACCTGCCGGGAACGGAAGCCCACCAGACCGGCAAACTCCTCCAGCCAGCCAGCCGGAAGGTTCGTGCCGATCGACGCCTCGACTCCGCTGACGTTCCCGTCGAGCAGCCCCGTCAGGTCCGCGGGCGACAGCCAGACGAGCGAGAGTCGCTCGGTCGAAATGGTCTGATCGGAGCCGGACACCCGGGCAGGGTACAGGCGACGCGGTGCAGTTATTCGCGACGGTCCTCGATCTCCCAGGCATGATCGAGCGCGTGCCACGTCGATCGGCGGAGGTAGTAGCGCGGCGACCACAGGCTGGTCGAGGAAGACGGGTCCGGGACGGCGATGCCGTCGACGCGGGCGGTGAGCGCACCCACCGCCCGCGTCCGCGTATCGGCGAGGTCATGACCTGCCCGCGAGCCGATCTTGACGAGGTAGGCCTGCTCGGCCTCGAAGACGTGAGCGGCCATGGCAGCAACCTGGCGGCCACCGCCGCGAGGGCCGCTACGCAGCGTTCCGGCCGTGGCTATCGCTCGATCGAATGCTTCCCAGGCCGCCGTCAGCAGCGGCAGTTGGCGCGCTAGTTCGGATCGGTCGAACGGACGCTCGTCGCCGGCGAGTCGTGTGATCGGCACACCGAAATCGGTGCCGCTGCCGCCGGCCACGGTTTCGACCACTTCCAGGGTCGGGTCAGCTGGCGAAACATCGGTCGCAGCCCGGTACCGCGGTCCGTAGGCGAGCAGGTTCGCCAGGGCTTCGTCTGGATTCCGGCCGCTTCGGCTCCAGCCCGGCCAATCGATCGCCACCGCGAAGGTGCGCCGCGCTCCCACCTCGAGGGCAACCGCCACGGACGGAGACACCGGAGCAGCCTATCAGCGTTGGCAGCCAATCGGCGTCGGGCGCTCTGTAGAACAGAGTGCGGATTCCGCGTACACTGGTTCGCTCATGGCCATCCAGCGCACGTACGACATCCTCCGCGAGCGCGACCGCAACCACGATTGCAGTCTCCATCCGCCCGGCCTGTGCCTGCGCATTGCGGCCAGTGCCGAATTGCCCACCCGCTTCGGCGACTTCTGGGTGGTCGCGTTCACCATGGGGGACGAAGGGCTCGATCATGCAGCCTTCATCCACGGCGACGCGATCGACGGCGAGGCGATCCCGCTGCGCCTGCATTCGGAGTGCCTGACGGGCGACGCGATTGGCTCGCTCCGCTGTGACTGCCGCGACCAGTTGCACGCCGCTCTGACCACCATCGGTCAGATGGATCACGGCGTCCTGCTGTACCTCCGGCAGGAGGGACGCGGCATTGGCCTGGCGAACAAGATCCGAGCCTATGAACTCCAGGATCAGGGCCTCGACACGGTTGACGCCAACGCGGCACTCGGCTTCCGGGACGACGAGCGCGATTACTCGGTTGCCGCCGAGATGCTCCGTGCCCTGGGTGTGCGCTCGGTGAAGTTGATGACCAACAACCCGCGAAAGATCACCGGGCTCGAGCGCCACGGCATCACTGTTGCCGAGCGGATTCCCCTGGTCTCCACACCGACCGACCACAACCGCGACTACCTCGCCACCAAAGCGGCTCGCTCGGGTCACCTGATGGAGCACGGAGGGACGGCCGATCCAGAACAGGAAGACTGGATTTCCGCCGAACAGGAGACCGATGTCGCCTGAGGCGGTCGAGACCGGGCGGCTGCCCGCCCTCTATCTCGGCCACGGCGCGCCACCGCTGCTGGAGGATCCAACCTGGATGGGCGAACTGGCAGCCTGGAGCGCGGACCTGCCCCGACCGAAGGCCATCCTGATCGTCAGCGCCCACTGGGAATCCGCGCCCGTGACGCTGGCCGCGACCCGTCCGGTCCCACTGGTCTATGACTTCTACGGGTTCCCCCTGCACTACTACCAACTCAAATACGACTCGCCCGGAGCCCCCGAGCTGGCCGACGCGGTCCGAGCGCTCATGCCCGACGACGAGCCGGTCGCCGATCGCCCGAAACGCGGCCTCGACCACGGGGCATGGGTTCCACTGATGGCCATGTATCCCGATGCCGATATCCCTGTCCTCCAGATGTCCATGCCCGATCTCGACCCGGCGCATCTGTTCGCCCTGGGTCAACGGCTGGCCCCATTGCGGGACGAGGGCGTCCTGATCATCGGATCGGGATTCATGACGCACGGCCTGCCGTTCATCCGCGAGTACTTCGCGGGCGCACCTGGCGCACCGGGTTGGTCTGTTGAATTCGATGAATGGGCACGGACCGCGCTGGACACCGGCGACCTCGACACCTTGTTCGACTTCCGCCAGAAGGCGCCGGGCATGCCATATGCCCACCCGACCGTCGAGCACTTCGCGCCACTGTTCGTCACCCTCGGGGCGGCTTCAGTGGCAGACGCGCCGCCGGCCTACCCGATCGAGGGCTACTTCCTGGGCTTGTCGAAACGCTCGGTCGAGGTGGGTTAGGTCCAAGATGCCGCCGTGGATGGAGAGCCATGTTGGCGGCCGAACGTGAAGTTGATCGTGGCGGAAAGGGAGCGGGTCATGCCGGCAGATGATCCTCCCTAAGGTCCGGGATCCTCGGTTCATCACAGTGCGTCGCGGCGGCAGCCTCCAGGACGATGATCACCAACAGCTCGCGATCTGGGCGGCCGATTGCGCGGAGCACGTGCTCCACCACTTCGAGCAAGTGCGGCCCGGGGACGACCGGCCACGACGGGCTATCGAACTTGGACGTGCCTGGGCACGGGGCGAGATCCCGTGGTGGGACGCCCGTGCGGCGGGCG
>JAHFBB010000023.1 GCA_023250255.1 Chloroflexota bacterium
TGGATCGCTGCCGGCGTCGGCCCTCTGCGCACTCGCCGAGCTCGCTGGCTGGCGAGGTTGGTCGTGGCGAGTTCGGCGGCGGTGTCGGTGCGGGATCCGGATTCGGACCGTCTCCTTCGGGACATCGGCGCGCGCGAACCGCCGGTCCTGCCGGACCCGGCTTTGTTCCTCGAACCCCCACCCGGTAGCGCACAACCGGCCGGAACTGCGGTGGTCGTCAGGGCCCCCGTGTCACATTCGGTAGCGGCCGACACCCTGATTGCGTCGATTGCCGAGGTCGCGAGTGCCTCCGCGGGGACGCAGGCCGGAGCCACCCTGCTTTCCGCCCACCACGGTGTCGACAGCGACGTCATCTCCCAGATCAACCAAGCCGTCCAGTCCCGGGTGGGCCGTCGCCTACCGGTCAAGGAGCTGGCGCTTGACCCGCAGGAGGCACTGCGAGAGTTGGCGGCCTACGAAGCCGTGATCTCGGTCCGTCTCCACGGCGTAGTCCTGGCGGCCCTTGCGGATCGGCCATGTGTGGCGGTGGTGTACGACGGAAAGGTGAGATCGGTCGGATCTATGCTCGGGGCACCCCAGCTGGCGCTCGAAATGCGGGATCTCAGCGCTCAGCGCCTGCGGGCGGCGCTCACGGAGGCCAGCTCGCCGGCCGTTCGCGCCGACGTGCGAGCGGCCGTCGCCAAGCTCCGCGGCCACCAAGCGGAGGCGCGCGCCTGGCTGCTCCAGGCACTTCGATGAGACCAGGCGACCGCAGCGGACCGCGGGTGGATGTCCTGTTCGCCTTCGCCTATCACCCCGACGTCCGGGTTCGTCGCCTGACCCAGGCGCTGGCCGACGCCGGCTATCGAGTCCGGATCCTGTCGTGGGATCGGACGGGTGACCTGCCCGAGCAGGAACGTGACGGAGCGGTCGAGGTGCGGCGAGTTCGGGTGCTCAGCCACGACAATCGCGGCTGGACCCAGTTGATCTACCTGGGCAGAGCGGTCCTGCGCTTCATCCCGCACATCTGGCGGGATCCTCCGGAGATCATCCACGCGGTCGATCTGCCGATGCTGCTGGCCGCGGTGCTGCTCGCGCCCGTCACCCGACGGCGACCTCGGATTGTCTACGACGCCTTCGAAATCTACGAGGTCATGGAGGCGCACAAGTACCCCCGCTGGCTCCTGCGCGCCATCGGCGGGCTTGAGCGGATTGTGCCCCGCCTGGCCGACCTGGTGATCACCCCCGGGTTCGAGCGCCAGGGCTACTTTGCAGATCGCGGGATCCGGTCGGTGGCGGTCCCAAATTGGATTGATCCTGTAGCCGATCGCCCGCCACGCGAATCCAGCCGACAGACGCTCGGGCTCGAAACGACCGCGGTGGTCATCGCCTATGCCGGAGGGCTGGACCCCTCAAGGGACCTCGAACCCCTGCTGGGGCACGCGGTCCGCCACCCTGAGCATGTGGTCGTCATCGCCGGTCGCGGCTCGCAGGAAGAGGAGCTGCGGCGACGTTCGGCGGGGCTCTCCAACCTCTTCATCCTGGGCTGGTTGCCTGACCCGGCGACCGTGCTGGCGGCCGCCGACATGGGCTACTACGCCCTCCGGTCTGACCACCCCTATGCCCAGCATGCAGCTCCGAACAACCTCTACACGGCGATTGCCTTCGCGCTGCCCCTCATACATCGCGGTCAGGGTGAAATCGGACTGCTGGCCGCGCGCCACGACATCGGCCGCGCATTTGATTCCGATGCCGGCCTCGACGAGGCAGTCGCCGAACTGGCCGATCCGAAGGTCAACGCGTCCGTCCGCCGCGAACTGCAGTCCCTTCAGGCAACCTACAACTGGGGTCGGGCTCGAGCGGTATTCCTGGACGCATATCCCAGTTCACCCAGGACAATGAGCAGCGACAGCCCATAGGGACTGTAGCCGGTGATCGCAAATGATTGGGTCATCGTCAGCACCAGGATGCCGCCCCAGGCGGGGAGGAGCCACGGCATCAGCCAACGCAGTCGCCGGTCACGAACCAGGGTCAACGGCAGGACCAGGATCATTGCGGCGAACACGGCAATGCCGACGACACCCGCTTTCATGCCGACGGTCAGGTAGGCATTGTCGACATTGGGCAGCCAGCCCGGGGTGGCGAAGGGATCGCCGCCGAAGACATAGTTGACCACCACCAGGGTCCCCAGGCCATGACCGACCACAGGACTCGCCAAGAGGACGGTGAAGGCCCGCTGATACGTCGCGAACCGGCCCTCGACGATTGATCCGACATCGGAGCGGTCGCCTTCGAACAGGAACCGATCGAAGACCGATTCACCCGCGTTTGGCGCCTCTGCCGGCTGTCCCAGGGCAACATCGATGGCCTGCTCGAGCATGGCATTGCCCACATTGAAGAACATCCCGCTGAGGGTCGCCGCCAGGACGATTCCGCCAATGACCAACAGGGGGCGGGTCTGCATTCGTTTCTGGCTCCACCATACGGCCACCGTGACGGCGACCGCGGTCAGGATGAGGACGATCACAAACGTCCGCGTAAGCGACAGGACGCCGGCGGTCAGCAGGAGCCAGATCAGCATCCCCCGTCGCCAGGACGAGGCTGCCAGGAAACGCCAGAGAGCGGCAGCCAGCGCGGGTATGAGGAAAATGGTATTGCCAAACTGCATCCGCAGCGTGCCCGAATCGAAGACCAGCGCTCGCTGCTTCAGGCCCCCGGCAAATTCCGGCAGCAGCGTGGCCGCGATCACCATCATGGAGAAAATGGCGGCCCCCAGGAGCAGTCCTCGGAGGACCTGGTCCCGGCGGACGCCGGCGGCAAGGGCCAGTGCGCCCGCGAGGTAGAGGAACCACCAGCGCGCGTCCCGGAAGATGTCGCGCAGTGGGAGATCGGCCACCAAGCCGCCCAGTAAGGCACCGATGCCCACGAGGCTGAAGAGGGCAATGGCCACCAGGGGAGCGGAAAGCCGGGGTCGACGCACCGAAGGGAGGGTGAGCACGATGCCGATGGCGATGGCGGCGTCCTGTGGTCGCAGGGGGACCCCGGCGAGCCGCAGCAGATCGGAGTTCGCCGCCCGGTCGTACGGCAGCGCCAGGACCACCACCAGGGCGGCGGCCATCGGCCCGAACCGCCGATCCCGGGCGAGGAGCACCGTTGCCAGCCCGGCCAGGGCAATCTGCCAGCCACCGGGCTCGACCAGCAGGACCGCGATAGCAGCCACGACCAGGGCGACTATCCCCCACCGCCCTTCGCCCGCTTTCACCACTGCGGCAGGCCCTCCTTTATCTCCGCGAGGCGCGGGTTCGCCCGGTCCCGCTCCGACAGGTGGGGATCTGCCACCTGCCACGCGACGCCGACCGTCGGATCGTCCCACGCAAGGCCCGCCTCCTCCTGGGAGTCGTAGTAGGCGCTGACCTTGTAGATCACGTCAGCCGTTTCGGTGAGAACCAGGAATCCGTGAGCGAAGCCGAGCGGAACGTATAACTGTTGCCCGGTCTCGTCGTCCAGGAAGAATGATTCCCAGCTGCCAAATGTCGCCGACCCGCGGCGCAGGTCGACCACGACGTCCTGGATCCGACCTTTGAGGACGGTCACCAGTTTCGCCTGCCCGGGGCGATGTTGAAAGTGGAGGCCACGCAACGTTCCCCGCGCCGACCGCGAGTGGTTGTCCTGAACGAAGTCGGCCTCCATACCGATTTCGCGGTACGCATCCCGTCGAAACGTCTCTTCGAAGTATCCGCGCCGGTCGGGGAATCGCGCGGGTTGGACAAGAATCGGTCCGGCGAGGCGTGACGGCAATCGAATCATGCCGCCAGCAACCTCTTGAAGTAGGCCTCGTAGGCGGTCGTCACCGCGTCCCACCCGTAGCGGGCGCGAGCGCGCTCCACGGCGGCGACTCTGAGGGCATCTCGCGCCGGCGGGTCTGCAAGGAGTGACTCCAGGGCGCTGGCCAATGCCTCGGCGTCGCGGAAGCCGAAATAGCGGCCTGCGGAGCCGACCACCTCATGGTGTTCTGGCACGTCGTGCGCCAGAACCGCGTTTCCATGGCCCAGCGCCTCGACAAGTGCGGGATGAGTTCCACCGACCTCCGTTGCCTGGATGTAGACCGTTGCATTCGCCTGAAGTGCGTGATAGTCCTCACCAAATCGGTACCCGAGGAATCGTACCCGTGGGTCGGCGACAGCCTTGACTTCGGCGATGTACTCCTGGGCGTAGGGCGCATCCCCGACCATCACCAGGGGCAGATCCGTCTGCACCTGGCGATAGGCCTGGACCACCAGCAAGGGGTTGTTCTCCCGCTCCATCCGGCTGACATACAGGACGTAGCCATCGGACTCGAGCCCCATGGCGGCCAAGCGCTCGCGGTTGTGACCGCGCGGATAGATTTCAGTTCCGTAGGGGATGCACTCGGTTGGCCGACGCCACACCTCCCGGTAGAACCGAGCGATGACATCAGCATCGCTGACAACGGCAATAGGCAATCGGGCTGCCAGATGAGCGGCCCATTGGTAGTAGCTGCGGGCGACTCGGCCCCACTTCGCTCGCTGCCACTCCAGGCCATCCACGTTGATGACCGTTTTCTGGCCGCGCGCCCAGGGAATGACGCAGATCGGCGAATTGGCGCTGTTGCAGACGTAGACGATGTCGAACGGCCGGACAGCCGCATGGAGGGCGGATAGCAACGTATGGGACAGCGTTTCGGCGTACTTGTGGCGAATGGCCGGCAGATGGACCAGCTCGACTCCGTCCACTCGCCGAGGACGATTCGGGCTGTTGCCGCGGCGGCAGTAAACCGTGACCCGATGCCCGCGGGCCACCAGGCGGCGGGACAACTCCTCGGCAAAGGTTTCAAAGCCGCCGTAGGCAGCCGGTATGCCGCGGGTGCCGAGGATAGCGATCCGCATCAGATGCCGCCAGGTCGGACCAATTCACGGGTGGCTGATTGCCAGTCACCTTCGGGCAATGCCAACTCGGTCGTCAAGACCGCCCGCGGGGGTGGGGTTGAGGCCCGCCGATACTCGGCCGAGCGCGAGGCACGCAGGCGAGTGCTCACCTTGGCCGCATCGAGGATCTCGGCCGCCCAAGCGAAGCGGCTGGCCGGGGGCTGACCCACCAGGTGCGCGATGCGGACGTCTGGGCGGGTCTCGAGGGTGTCGGCAATCGCCGACGCCAGCCAGCCAGCCGGCGTGGGATTGCCGTATTCGTCGTCGACCACTGACAGGCCATCGCCGGTGGCGGATGCCCCGCGGGCAGCGTCCAGGATGCGGGTAACGAAATTCACGCTGGCCGGCCCAAACAACCAGGCCGTCCGCACAATGAGGTGGTTGGCCGTCGCGGCGGCCGTTCGCTCCTCGCCGAGGAGCTTCGAGCGGCCGTATGGGTTCATCGGTCGGGGAAGGTCCGATTCGCCGTACGGGCGGTCGCGCATCCCATCGAAGACCTCATTGGTCGAGATCTGGACCGCTCGCCCGCCTGCCGCCGCGGCCGCACGTGCCACCGCGCCGGCGGCAGTTCCGTTTACCGCCAATGCTCGCTCGGGGTCCCGAGCGCACCCGTCGACATCGGTCCAGGCAGCAGCATTGACCACGACATCCGGCGCCCAATCGGTGAGACGGGCGAGATCGTCGGCCCGGGTGATGTCCCACTCGGGGCGCGCCATCTCGAGAACGTCCGCCTGCCGAGCCAGGAAGACCGACACGAGCTCTCGCCCCAGTTGACCGGTGGCGCCGGTGATTGCGACCCGGAGAGTCACGCCCCGACCGTGCCGGCCGCCAGACGGTCGCCGTATTGACGACGGTAGTACTCGAGGTACTCACCAGATTTCAGCGGCCGCCACCACGCCTCGTGCTGTTGGTACCAGCGGACCGTTGCCGCCAAGCCGTCGTCGAGCGTCACCTGCGGCTGCCAGCCGAGGGCCGTCAGGCGGCTCGTGTCCAGCGCATATCGTCGATCGTGTCCCGGCCGGTCAGCCACGTGCCGGACCAGGCTCGCTGGGCGTTCCAGTAACGCCAACAACCGGCCGGTCAGGTCGATATTGGTGGCGTGGTTGCCGGCCCCGACGTTGTAGGCGCTTCCGGCCTCGCCCAAGCGAAACACGAGGTCAATGGCCGCGCAGTGGTCGTCCACGTGGATCCAGTCTCGCTGCTGCAGCCCATCCCCATAGAGCGGCAGGGGTTCGTCGTCGATGGCATTGGTAATGAACAGTGGGATGAGTTTTTCCGGGTATTGATAGGGGCCGTAGGTGTTGGCACCACGGGTTACCACCACGGGCAGGCCGTGGGTCACGTGGTACGCCATGGCGAGCAGATCTGCGCCGGCCTTGCTTGCCGAATACGGGCTCCGGGGAGAGAGGGGATCTGACTCCCGTGATGAGCCGGTTGGCACGTGACCGTAGACCTCGTCCGTGCTCACCTGCAGGAATCGGGCATGGCCGTGGCGGCGCGCGGCTTCCAGCAGGACGTACGTGCCGTAGACATCGGTCGTGATGAACGCCTCGGGTGCCTCAATGCTCCGATCGACATGCGATTCGGCGGCAAAGTTGATGATCGCCTGGACATCCGAGGCCAGTTCGTCCACCAGCGTTCCGTCCGCGATATCGCCCTGGACAAAAGCGAACCGGGGGTCAGCGCGGAGATCTTCGAGGTTCGCCAGGTTGCCGGCATAGGTCAGCTTGTCGAGTACGACCAGCTTTTCCAGGCCATCCCCGGCCAGGACCAGCCGGGCAAAGTTCGAACCGATGAAGCCTGCTCCACCGGTGACCATCAGGCGTCGCACGAGGTCACTCATCCCTTCCCTCCGATGTGCCGACATTGGGAATTGGTTGCTCGGTCGCGAACGGAGCCGCAAAGACGCCGGCCTCATGCAGTGACTCAATGGTTCCTGCGTCACGCCAATCGCCGTCAAAGACCGTGTAACTCAACTCGCCGCGGCGGAGGTAGTAGTTCAGCAGGTCGGTCACCTCGAATTCGCCGCGGGCGGACGGACGCAACGTTCCAATGACGTCAAAGACCGAATGGCGGAAGAGGTAGACGCCAATCGGAATCAGGTTGCTCTTCGGTTGAGCCGGCTTCTCCTCGAACCCGATCAGTTTCCCGTCGGCGTCGAACTCGGCGACGCCGAAGCGCTGCGGGTCGGGAACCTCTTTGAGGACCGAGCCCGCCTGCGCATTACCCTGTTCGAACTCGCTGGCAAATCCGGCCACTGATCCGTGAAGGATGTTGTCGCCGAGAACGATGGCGATGGGGTCCTGGCCAGCGAATTCGCGTGCCAGGCCGATGGCGTGCGCGATGCCCATGGCGCCGCGCTGGTATCGATAGGTGAGGTTCAGCCCGAATTCCGAGCCGTCGTGCAGCAGTTCCAGGATGTCCCCGACCGAGCGGCCGCCGACGACGATCAGGACTTCCCGGCAGCCCATTGCCCGGAGCGTCTCCAACGGGTGGAAGATCATCGGTCGGTCATACACCGGCAACAGGTGCTTGTTGGTCACCAGGGACAGCGGGAAGAGCCGGCTTCCGTTTCCTCCCGCCAAGATCACGCCCTTCAACCCGGGTCCTCCATCGAATAGGTACCAGCCATGTTCGCCTGCGAGCGGGCCTGGGCTTGGCGACCAGCGGCGCGCAGCAGCAGAGCGCCGTAGCTCAGGTACCCCAGGGCAGCGCCAACGGCGACTCCCACAGTGCCAGCGGCGAGCGAGCCTAGCAGGATCAGGCCGGCAGCGATAACCACGCTGGCCGCCTGAACCCGGAGATAGGTCCATTGAGCCCCAATCACGTTCAGGAAATTGCCATATCCGGTGAAGGCCGAGAGGAGGATCAGGCCGCCGAGCAGGATCGCTATCGGCAGGAAAGCCTCGCGGTATTCCGGCAACCACCGGGGGAGCACGAACCAGGCGCCGACCAGGATCAACACCGCCAGCGGCGCGCACGTCGCCAGTGCCAACCATCCCTGACGACGACTCATCTGATAGACGGACCGAACCTCGCCGTACTGTCCATAGGTCAGGGCCATGCGCGGGTAGGTCTGCATCGAGACCGTGGAGATGACGACCAGCATCGACGCCGCCGTCAGGCTCGCGAGGAGGTACGGTGCGGCGGCGCCCGTGCCCAAAACAACCGTCGCGATCAGGCGATCCTCGGTCAAGAGGAGGCTGAACAGCACGCCCGCGACGAGGATCGGGAGGCCGATGGCCGCCAGACCTCGGCTGGCCGGCCACGAGAATCCGCCAAGGAGCGGACGTCGGATCAGGATGCCGGCAGCCACGGCAATCGCCAGTGAACCTCCGTAGGCGGCGGCGAGAGCGACATATGAGGTTGTGCCCGCCAGGAACAGCAACCCGGCGACGGCAAGTGTCAGGGTCGCCATCCCGAACTGCTGATAACTCGCCGGATTGAATTGCAGTCGAGCCCTCAGAGCCGATTGCTGCACCTGGAAGACGAGGGACATGACCAACACCAGAACCGTTGCTCCGGCTGTCGGCTCGTCGACACCGATGGCCACCGCCACCGCCCCACCGAGCGCGATGAGGACGATGGCGTAGCCGACCATTCCCCACGTCGCGACCTCGACTTGGGCCGCGCCCGCCCCATCGCGTGCCCCGATCAGGTACGGCACCTGTCGGCTCATGCCGTTCATCACGCCGAGCAGGAGTACCGGAGTGAATACGGTCGCGGTCAGCAGCAGAGCCCACCCCGGGAAGTCACCGGCTGACAGCGCCCGGGCAGCAGCCAAGGTCAGGATGAACCTGCCCAACTGCATGGAGCCGGTGGAGCCGGTGAACAGGGCAAATTCCCAGAATCGGCTTCGGGTCAACTCGCGGAGGTCGCTGAACCCGCGGAATCGAGTACTCAATCGTTCACTAGTATGCGTCGCCTGCCCTGTAGTGAAACCTGCCC
>JAHFBB010000024.1 GCA_023250255.1 Chloroflexota bacterium
TTACGCGGGGGTGGAGGATAGACCCCTAGAATCGGGTGGCGTGGAAATCAGCCCCGGCGTTCATGCAATCCCTGTGCGGGGGGCCACCGTGTACCTCGTCGCCGAGGAACGCCTGACCTTGATTGATGCCGGGCTGCCGGGGTCGCGCCAGCCCTTGCTGTCATACCTCCATGGCATCGGTCGCTCGATCACCGAACTCGAGCGGATCATTTGCACCCACGGCCATCCGGACCACATCGGCGGGGTCCACGAACTGGTCGGTCCGCAGGTGGAGGTCCTCATGCACCCTGCGGACCTGGCCGCGCTGCGGGGAACCTTCCGCGACGTCCTGGCCGCAAGCCACGGCGGATCCCGACGAGGGCATTTCATCCAGTACCTCACACGCCATCCAGGCGAGGCGACCCCGATCGAGGATGGCGACGTTCTGCCGGTGCTCGGTGAACTGAAGGTGATCCACACTCCGGGCCACACCCCGGGAAGCATTTGTCTCTACGCGCCTGGCCCGCGGATCCTGTTCAGCGGCGACGTGTTGACCGTCGCCCGGGGCCGCCTGGGGTTTGCCAGCACGTTTTTCAGCCACGACATCAAGGCTGCCCGAGCATCAGTTCGCGGGCTTGCCAGCTGCGACATTGAGCAGATCGCCTTCAGCCATTTCCCGGTGTGGCGAAACGATGCCAACGGCGCCATCGCGCGCCTCGTCGATCGGCCGAAATCCTAGGGTCCGAATACCATGCGCGGACCATCGCAAGTGACATGACTCGGTCCATGGCAGGTCAGACCCCGCGCCGAAGCGCTCGCTCCAGCAACCAACCGGCCGATGCCCATCGCCCGCGGGTCGTGCCGCGTCAGGCGCCTGCTGGAATGACGGCTGCGGAGGAACGCGACTGGGGACGGTCGCTGCGTGGCACGGTGGCTCGACGATCGCACGGGCCGTGGTCGCCCGCAGCAGATCGACCGGACCCGGTGACCCTGCTCATGGAGCAGAGTGCCGCCCGGGTTCCCGACCTGGTGCCCATCCGCTACGGAAGGATGCTGGCCAGCCCCTTCACCTTCCTTCGCGGCTCCGCGCTGGTCATGACCGCGGACCTGGCCCGGGTGCCGTCCAGCGGCATCTTCGTCCAGGCCTGCGGCGATGCTCACTTGAGCAATTTCGGGACGTTCATGACACCCGAACGCAACCTGATCTTCGACCTGAACGATTTCGACGAGACCTACCGGGCGCCATTTGAATGGGATGTCAAGCGTCTCGCGGCCAGCGCCGTGGTGGCTGCCCGGGATAACGGTTTCAGCGAACGAGAGGCCCGCGCTTCCGGACGCACTGCGGCGCGTCAGTATCGGCTGACGATCCTGGAGATGGCGTCGCTCTCATTCCTTGACATGTGGTACACGCGGACCAACCCCGAGCGCTACTACCAGTCAATCCTCCGCCGCGGCGAGAAGAAGTTTGGCGCAAGCGTCCGGGCAGTGCTCGACAAGGCCTATAGCCGCGACCATCTGGGTGCCCTCGACCGATTCGCCTACAACGACCACGGCCGCTGGCGCATCCAAACCGAGCCCCCGCTCGTCGTCCAGGTGCCGGGCACCACCGACGATCCCGGGGTGGTGGCCCGTGCGCTGGAGGACTACACCGCCACGCTCCCGCCCGAGTTCTCCGCCTTCACCCGCCGATATCGCCTCGTCGATGTCGCGCGCAAAGTCGTCGGCGTGGGGTCGGTCGGCACCGAAGCCTTCATCGTGTTGTTCATCGGCGACAACATCGGGGCGCCAGTCTTCCTCCAGGTGAAGGAGGCGGGTCACTCCGTCCTGGAAGCCTACGGTCAGCCGGACCTTCACGAGCATCAGGGCGAACGGGTCGTCTTCGGCCAACGCCTGATGCAGGCGGCCAGTGATCCGTTCCTCGGCTGGTTCCGCGGTTCCGGGCAACGCGGGCTGGACTACTACGTCCGCCAGTTGCGCGACGGCAAGGCCTCGTTTGACGTCGGCAGCCTTGTCCCGGCGGGACTGACCCGATACATCGAGGTCTGTGGCCAGGTGCTGGCGCGGTCTCACGCGCGATCCGGCGACGCTCCCGCCATCGCGGGATACCTCGGCCGTGGAGATGTGTTTGATGCCGCGATCGAAGAGTTCGCCGTTCGCTACGCGGATCAAACCGTTCGTGATCACGCCGCGCTCGTCCAAGCGGAGGCGGATGGCCGAATCAGCGCCAGTCGCGGACTCTGACCGCTGGCGGATGGGGCCGAATTTTCTGGCGCCCCGAACGCGGCTACACTGACGGTCCACGCCACCGCAAACCTGGAGTCGCACTGATGGCCCGCACTGCCAGCCGCCCGAAGCGGCGACCCGCCCAGCGTCACACTGCAGACCCGAATCCGCCGCATATCACCCGGTTGGTACCGAAGGGAGAGACCGCGGCCGAGAAGCAGGCATGGGGGCGCGCGTTGCGAACATCCGTGCCTCGCTCTGCGCATGGCGAGTTCACGCTGGCCCCGGACCGGCCCGATCCGGTGGCCCTCCTCGAAGAGCAGGGGGCTGAGCGAGTCCAGGATCTCGTACCGATCCGCTACGGACGGATGCTCGCATCGCCGTTTGCCTTCCTCCGCGGCTCCGCCCTGGTCATGACTGCGGACCTCGCCCGGCTCCCGTCCAGCGGGCTGTTCGTCCAGGCATGTGGCGACGCCCATCTGTCGAACTTCGGCATTTTCAAGAGCCCCGAGCGACGGCTCATCTTCGACCTGAACGACTTCGACGAAACCTATCCCGCCCCATTCGAGTGGGACGTCAAGCGACTGGCGGCAAGTGCGATGGTGGCGGCTCGAAGCAATGGATTCAGCGAGGCTGATTCGCGAGCCACGGCGCGCACCGTCGGACGAGCTTATCGGCAAAAGATGGTCGAGTTGTCGGCGCTTCCGTTCATGGATGTCTGGTATCAGCGGTTCGACGTTGAAGCGTGGTTTCGCCAGGTCAAGCGGACCGGCCGCGCGCCGCGAGCGGCGGCGCTGATTCAGCGAGCCGAGACTCGCAATCACCTTGGAGCGCTGGCGAAGTTTGCCGAGCCGGTGAACGGCAAGTGGCAGATCCGCCCGGCGCCTCCCCTCGTCGTCAGGCTGCCCAGGGGGCGAGGTACCAGGCAAATCTTGCGGAACGCCCTGCGCGATTACGTGGCGTCACTGCCAAAGGAACTCACACCAATTACCCGCCACTATCACTTCGTCGATGCGGCCCGCAAAGTCGTCGGCGTGGGGTCGGTTGGCACCGAGGCGTTCATGGCTCTGTTCCTGGGCGATCGGGACTTCGATCCGATCTTCCTCCAGTTCAAGGAGGCCGGCCACTCGGTCCTCGAGCGCTACACCGTTCCGAAGATCCACACCCATCAGGGTGAGCGAGTGGTGTACGGCCAGCGACTGATGCAGGCAGCCAGCGACCCCTTCCTTGGCTGGTTCCGCGGGACTGGGCCACGCGGCCTGGATTTCTACGTCCGCCAGTTGCTGGACGGGAAGGTATCCGTCGAGGTGGAGACGCTCAATCAGGGGCCTTTGAAGGGTTACGTTTCGGCGTGCGCCGAGACCCTTGCGCGGGCACATGCCCGGTCGGGACACTCGTCGGCGATCGCCGGATACCTCGGCACCGGGGATACCTTCGATAAGGCAATCGAAGCATTCGCGGTGAAATACGCGGACCAGACGCTGGCAGATCACGCAGCCCTGGTTGACGCGGAAGCCTCAGGCCGGATTACCGCCCGCCGCGACGTCTGAGCAGCCGCCCGAGACCCGACATGGCAACCCGTTCGTCGCCTCGGTCCGGATCCCCCTCGCCGGCGCGACGGGCTGCCAAGTTGGCGGTGGTCCAACCGCTATACGCACCCGAGCCTCGGTATTTCAATCGGGAGCTTTCGTGGCTGGACTTCAACGATCGGGTGCTCCGCCTCGCCGAGGATCCCACCCGTCCATTGTTGGAGCGGGTTCGGTTTCTGGCCATCTTTGCGCGGAACCTGGACGAGTTCTTCCAGATCCGCGTCTCCGGACTCCGGGAGCAGGTGCAGGCCGAGGTCAGCGGAACGTCACCCGATGGGATGCGCCCGCGTGACCAACTGGCCGCCATCCAGGCCCGAGTCGAGACGCTGGCCCGGCGACACGCCACCATTTTTGCCACGACCGTCCGACCCGAGCTCGCCGCCAATGGCGTTCGGATCACCGACTGGATTGACCTGAAGCGCGCCCAACGCGAGGAGTTGCGGGCGGTCTTCGAGGAGCAGGTCTACCCGGTCCTGACTCCACTGGCGGTCGACCCCGCTCACCCCTTCCCGTACATCGCGGACCTGTCGCTCAACCTGGCCATTGTCCTGAGAGAGAGCGGCAGCAAGCCGACCCCCCGGTTCGCGCTCATCAAGGTCCCCGCCAACCTCGCGCGGTTCGTAAAGGTTCCGAGCGCACGCCGCTACGTTCCCCTCGAGCAGCTCATCGCGGCACACCTGGCGCGGCCGTTCCCCGGGCTGAAGGTGGTCGCCACCCACGCCTTCCGGGTGACTCGAGACGCCGATATCGACCTCGACCTTGACGAGGCCGGCGATCTGATCGTTACCCTGGAGTCGGCGATCGAGGGCCGGCGACTCGCCCCGCGGGCGGTCCGCCTCGAGGTCGAGGAGTCGATGCCCCTCGATATCCGGAACTTCCTGCTCCAGGAACTGGAATTAACGCGCGCCGATAAGTACATCCTGCCGGGCCTGCTCGACCTGGGCGCCCTCTGGCAGCTCACGAGCCTGAAGCGTCCCGCGCTCAAAGACCGACCCTGGCGCGGAGTGACTCCGCCAGGTCTCAGCGCGCGACGTGGCGAGAGCCCCGACGTCCTGGCGGCGATTCGCAAGCAATCAATCCTGGTCCATCACCCGTACGACCGATTCGAAACGACGGTTCAGGCCTTCATCGAAGAGGCCGCTGCCGACCCCAACGTGCTGGCCCTCAAGCAGACGCTCTATCGGACCTCCGACGGCGACAGCCAGGTCGTTGGCTCGCTGGTGCGGGCCGCCCAGTCGGGGAAGGAAGTCGTCGCGCTTGTCGAGCTTCAGGCCCGCGGAGACGAAGAGGCGAACATCGCCTGGGCACGGACCCTGGAGCGGGCGGGTGTTCACGTGGTGTATGGGGTTGTCGGCTTGAAGACCCATACCAAGGTCTGCCTGGTGGTGCGCTCCGAGTCGGGCACCGTCAAGCGCTACGCGCACATCGGTACCGGCAACTACAACCCCGAAACGGCGCGGATCTACGAAGACCTGGGCCTGCTGACAGCCGATCCAGCACTCACCGCCGACGTTGCCGGGCTGTTCAATCGACTCACCGGCTACAGCAGCGGCCGAACCTACCGTCGTCTGCTGGTCGCCCCGGACAACCTGCGCAAGAGTCTTCTGCAATTCATCGCCGATGAGTCCGCCGCGCCGGACGGTCGAATCGTGATGAAGATGAATTCCCTGGTTGACCCGATTGTGATCGACGCGCTGTACAACGCCTCGAATGCAGGCGTTGAGATCGACCTCCTCGTCCGCGGCATCTGCTGTCTCCGGCCCGGCGTCGCAGGGTTGTCCGAACGGATTCGGGTGCGGTCGGTTGTCGGCCGATATCTGGAGCATTCACGGATCTATCGATTCGGTTCCGACGCGCGCGGCCCGAAGTACTGGATCGGCTCGGCCGATCTCATGCCGCGTAACCTCGACCACCGAGTGGAGTGTCTGGCCCCGGTCACCGATCAGGCCCTTACCGAGCGACTGGCGGAGATTCTCGAGGTCAACCTGGCCGACGACGTCCTTGCCTGGCAACTCGGGCCGGACGGGTGGACCAAGGTGCCGACCGTCGCCGGGATCGAAGCGCACCTGCGCCTCCAGGAGCTGGCCGAGTCACGCACACGGCGCGTCTGAGGTGGTTGCCGAACGCGAGGTGAAGCTGGCGGCGCACGCCTCGTTCCGACTCCCGCCGTTGGATGACCTTTTTCCCGGAGGCACCGTCGACGCCGGACCGCCGGAGACCCTGGCCGCGAGCTATTACGACACCGATGACCTGCGACTGGCTCGCTGGGGCATCACCCTGCGCCACCGCCGACCGGACGGCTGGACCCTCAAACTTCCCTCCGGCGGCGGCGGAGCGCTGCTGAAGCGCGAGGAGATCACGTTCGCTGCGCCCAGCCGGCGAGCGCCTCGGGCTGCGGCGGACCTGGTGGCGGCAGTGACCCGCGGGGCTCCACTTTCGATCCAGGCACGGATCCGGACGCGCCGGCGGAAGATCGATTTGCGCGACGAGGCCGGAGACCTGGTCCTGTCGGTCTTCGACGACGAGGTTTCGGCACTCGACGGGCGTCGGATTGCGGCCCGCTTCCGCGAGCTCGAGGTGGAGCTGGCCGCGGACGCCGACGACTCCGCGTTGGACGGGGTGGTCGCACGCCTGCGCGACGCGGGCGCTGGAGCGCCGGATCCGACACCCAAGGTCATGCGGGTCTTTGGGCCTCGGGCGACGCGACCCGAATTGAGTCTGCCGGAACTCGGGCGCGGTAGCACCGTCGAGGACGTCGTCCGCCATGCGTTCACCAATTCGGTGCGCAGACTCATTCGCCACGACCCGGTCGTTCGCCTGGACACCGACATCGAGGGGGTTCACCAGGCCCGGGTAGCCACCCGGCGTCTCCGCTCGGACCTGCGAACCTTCCTGCCACTGCTCGACCCCGACTGGGTGGATGGCATCCGGTCGGAACTCGGCTGGCTGGCGGATGCGCTCGGGCATGTTCGCGACACAGACGTTCTGCTCGAGCGAATGAAAGGACGGGCCAGGCTGCTTGCAGCCGACAGCGCCTTTGGTTCGAACCGGGTGCTCGAATCGATTCGCGCAGATCGGGCGGCTGCTTTGGGCGGCCTGATGGAAGTCATCCACAGTCCCCGCTATTTCGCGTTGCTGGATCTGCTGGTAGCCGACTGCCAGCACCCGATCCTGCGAACTGAGCCCGTGGCGGAAGAGGTAGTGGAAGCTCCCCCGCCCGCCGCCGATGACACCCCGCCGCCATCGCCTCCGCGCCCGATCAGTACGCGCCGAGCGCTGGGCTCATTGATCCAGCGACCCTGGCGAACGCTGCGCTCGGACGTTGGCCGACTCGGTGAGTCCCCGACCGATGGCCAGCTGCACGGCGTTCGGATCGCGGCCAAGCGCTGCCGGTATGCCGCCGAGGCTGCCGCACCGCTCCTGGGTGAGCGCGCCGCCACGTTTGCCGCGGCCGCCGCTGCGCTGCAGGAGGTCCTGGGGGATCAGCACGACGCGGTCGTGGCGGAGGAGTGGCTGCGGACGTGGGTCCGGCGCACGCGCTCCCCGCGATCGGCGTTCGCGGCCGGCGAGATGGCCGGCCTTGAGCGGGCCGATGCAGACAGTCTTCGGGACCGCTGGCCAAAGGCATGGCGCGATCTACTGGCTGCCAAGCCGGATCGCTGGAGTTGAGATCGGCGTCCCCGTGAGACCGACCATGGTCCTTGCGGCCGGAGGCCTGGTCTGGAACCGCCATCCCAAGCGCGGCCTCGAATTCGTGCTGGTCCACCGTCCGTCGTATGGCGACTGGGCGTTCCCCAAGGGGAAACTTGATCCCGGCGAAACGCTCGAGGAGGCTGCGCTCCGCGAGGTCGAGGAGGAGACCGGACTGCGCTGCATCCTGGGCCGCCAGGTCGGGTGGAGCGAGTACCGCGACAAGGCCGGTCGACCGAAATTGGTCGTCTACTGGGAGATGACGCCGCGCGCGGGAACCCTCGCGCCGGCGCACGAGATCGACGTGGCCCGCTGGGTCCCCGCGGGCGAGGCACTCGACCAGCTGACGTACCCGCGAGACCGGGAGCTGCTCACCCGATTCCTCGAGGTCATGGCGTCCGCCAACCCCTAGTCGCTGGCTCCGGGCCGCCCTATCATCGGCCGGATGGAGCGGACCGCGGACACGCTCAACGACCTGCTGGCGTACGCGGTCGCCCGCTATCCGCGGCGACCTGCCCTGCTCATCCGCCCAGGTTTCCGCACACGGACCTGGCGGTACCGCGATCTCGGCAGTCGCGTACCCCGCACCGCCGCGGTCCTCCGCGAGGCCGGCCTGCAGGCCGGGGACCGGGCGTTGATCTGGGCGGTCAACCGGCCGGAGTGGGGACTGGCGTTTCTGGGGGCGGTGCATGCGGGGATCGTGCTCGTCCCGCTCGACGTCCGCAGTGCCCCGGATTTCGCCGCCAGGGTGGCCGAGCGAACAGGGGCATCGGCGGTCATCGCGTCAAGCCAGACGGCGGATCTGGCCCGGACCCTGGGCCTGCCGGTCATCCTCATCGAATCGCTGCCCGATCGGGCGCGCAAGACCGCGCCAATCGAGGCCCATCCCGCTGGACCCGATGACCTGGTGGAGGTGGTATTCACCTCGGGAACGACCGGTGAACCCAAGGGCGCCATGCTCACCCACCGCAACCTCGCTTCGAATGCGACAGCATTGGCCCAGGTATTTCCGTTTGGCCGGCAGGAGAGGCTGCTGAGCATCCTGCCGCTTTCCCACATGTTCGAGCAGACCTGCGGATTCCTCACCCCGCTGCTGGCCGGGGCCAGCGTGGTGTATCCGGTGTCGCGGCAGCCATCGGTCCTCATCCGGACGTTCAAGGACTTCAAGGTCACCATGCTGCTGATCGTTCCGCAGGGCCTGAAACTGCTGGACAACGCGATCGAGCGCAAGGTGGATGCCGGTGGCAAACGCGCGACCTTCGAGAAACTCCACCATTGGGCGGCCCGGGTTCCGAGGCGACTGAAACGAATCCTGTTCAGGCCGGTGCTCTCGACCTTCGGCGGACGATTCCGCACGGTGGCGGTGGGTGGTGCGGCCATGGATCCCG